>CAYHKI010000047.1:0-6200 GCA_964357165.1 uncultured Gammaproteobacteria bacterium
GGGTGAGTTTTGGAGTTTATAACACAGAAGATGAAATACTGAGGCTAGTTAAAGGTATTGAAAGAGTAAAGGAAGTATTTCGACTAAAGTCTAAAGACGAAAGACTAAAGCAATAAAGAAAAAAAGCGTTAGTCGTTAGTCATTAGTCAATTTGCAATAACAATGGATATTTACCGCGAAGAAATACTAGAGCAGTGGCAGAACCCCAGAAATTATGGGGAAATGAGGAATTCTGATGTTGTTGTTGATCAAATAAATCCATTGTGTGGAGATGAATTACGCTTTTTTTTCAAGTTTGAAAAAAAAGGAAACTCGAAATCCGAAACTCGAAATCCGAGAATTAAAAAGGTTTCTTTTACCGGTAATGGATGTGCAATTTCTATTGCTGCTTCATCGATGCTTACCCAGCGTATAAAGGGGAAAGATGTTGAGTGGGTAGGGAAAATAAAGGGGGATAATGTTTTGGAAATGCTTGGGGGAAAAGATAAATTTCCACCTGCAAGGCTAAAATGTGCGTTTTTAGGGCTAGAAGCAGTTAAAAAACTCACAAAAGGTGTTTATTAGTTTACTTTACGACTCTAACCTTTGTAGAATTCAAAGTTAATGTCTACAGAACGGGATAGATGGGTGCGTGTTCAATTGCCAGAAGCCTTGGCAAAGCGTGTTGATGACTATAAAAAGTACGGTAATGGTCGTGGCAGAACAAAACAGGGAATTGTGGTGAGCGCCATTGATAGAGGATTAGACGACGATATCAAGCCAATTTTAAGAAGCTTTGAGGATAACGAATTTGTTCCAGTTTCTGATTATTTCGCCACAGCTGCAGATTTAAAGTTTGTTGGGGCAGATTCATTCGTTGTAGCAGAACAAGAATCGGAATTTTTATTTAAAAAAGTGCTTGAAGGATGCGAAATTAATTTTATTGCGGAAGAGTCTATTGTTGAGCGTTTTAGACCCTGGTTTGAAAATTTAAATGAAGCCGCAAAAACAGTTAATGGGGGCATTATGGTTAAGACAACAGATAAATGTAACTTAAACGCTGTTTTTAGCTTTTCTTTGCCTAAGATGATGACCTGGGTAGATCTGGTAAGATTTCGCGGACCGATAAATTACTTTAACGGGGATATTATGGACAGGCCGATGTCGCTTGTTACACAATATTGCACTGATTTGCTTTTAGGAAGTAAGCCAGTTGCTTTGTAAAATTCAAACGCATAGTTGTAAATTCTTAGTTTAAAGTTGAAATTTAAGACTTGAGAGTTGAAAATATAACAAGGGATAGATATGTCGATATATATTAAATTGCTTTTGATCTGTTTTGATTTGGGTGCGGTTGGCATGATTTTTTTAATTGCATGGCTTTCCGGATTGGGTTGGCCCTTTGACTCGATTTATTATTATTTAATGGTAATATCCACACTTGTTGCAGGTGTGGTTTATATTGCTTTTAATGTTTATTTGAGCTCGAAAGCAAAATTGATAAATATGTTTTTACTTTCGACGCTTATAGCGCCTATTATTCTATTTCTGATCTTTCTTTTGGAGTTTTTCTGATCGACGTGGTTCTATCTGATGCAGGCTTTATGCGCTTTACTCTGGTTTTAAATAATACATTACAAACTGTAGAACACTAAGATGGCGAAAAGATATGAGTGCGTATTTTTTAATCCATAAATATAATAATGAAAAGTGAGGGTAAGATTAAAAAATGGAAGATAACTGTTGATCGCGACCTTTGCATAGGCGCAGCAAGCTGTGTAGCTTTGGCAATGCAGACATTTGCGCTGGATGGCGAAAACAAAGCAATAGTTTTGGAAGGTGAAGGAGATATACCGGAAATGGTAAAGCTGGCCGCAGAAAGCTGTCCTACAAAGGCAATAATTTTGGTTGATGAAGAAACGGGCGAGCAGGAGTACCCATGACTGCTGCGCGGAATTTCGAATTTCAAATTACTAATTTCGAATTAAATAATGAAAATTTCAAAATTTCCAAAAAAGAATAGATTTAAAATATGAAAAAAGCTGACTATCTGATTATTGGAGGCAGTGCAGCGGGAACAACGGCCGCAGAAGTTATCCGTGGGTTAAAGCCTGAAGCGTCAATTATAATAATTAATGATGAAAATCACACTCAATACTCAAGAGTCATCCTTAAAAATTATATTCGCGGTGAAATTGATAGGGAAAGAGTTTTTCTAAAGAAAGACGAATGGTACAAAGATAAAAATATTGAGCTTTTGAAAGGAACTAGAGTCGAGGGTCTAGAGTCTAGTAGGAAAGTAGTGAAACTAAGTAATGGTGATGAATTAGGATTTGAACAATTACTGATCGCTGTTGGGGGATACGTAAATAAGCTTTCTGTTCCGGGTGCCGGGTTTGGAAATATTTTGTATCTTAGGACAATTGATGATGCTGATTCGATTATAAGAGCATCAGAAAAAAGCCGTAATGCAATAGTCGTTGGTGGTGGATTTATTGGTTTGGATATGGTTTGCAGTTTTAAAAAGATCGGGGTAGAACATGTTACTGTTATTGTTCGCGAACCATATCTTTGGTACGGGAAGCTGGATGAAGTTAGCAGCAGAATACTTACGGGGGTGCTCGTGAGAAATGGGGTAAAGGTGGTTGCTCGTGAGGAAGTGAGCAGGTTTGAGGAAAAAAATTCTTCAGGGGAAGTCGGAGCTGCTATTACAAAATCAGGGAAAAAATATGAAGCGGATGTGGTTTGTGTCGGAGTCGGGATTAAAAGTGACCTTTCGTTTCTTGCCAGTTCCGGGGTAAAAATTAACCTTGGGGTGGAAACGAATGAATTTTTGGAAACAAATGTACCTGGGATTTTTGCTGCAGGGGATTGTGCACAGTTTCAAGATGTAATTTTTGCCAGGAAGCATTTGGTTGGAAATTGGGCGAATGCAACCAGTCAGGGAAGTGCGGTCGGAAAGACAATGGCTGGCGTAAGAACCGTTTTTGAGACAGCCTCATCGTACTCAATAAATTTCTTCGAAGGGGCTTGTACTTTTGCTGGTGTAACGGAAAGTGATTTTGCAGATAGGGTAATTGGGCGCGGATCGGTTGAGGATAAAAAAATGACGCGCATATTTATCAAGAAAATTGACGGAATAACAAGGATAGTTGGTGCAACGGTTGTAAATAATCCGGTAGAAGTTGGACCGCTAACAATGGCTATAAAGGGCAAAAAAGATGTGGCTGGTGTTGTGGACAAGCTTTCGGACATGGAATTTAATATGAGCCTGCTTTCTACTTTATAAATTTGCCATAAAATCTGTTAACACGTTAAGCTTAAAGAGTGATCTACATTGCTAGTGACCATGCGGGGTTTCAGCTTAAAAAGCATTTAATACAATATCTTAAGGTCAAAGGAATAGGTGTGGAAGATTGCGGAGCGTTTGAGGAGGACGGCGAAGATGAATACCCTGACCTTATTTATCATTGTGCTAAAAAAGTTGTAGACGATAAAGGCTCTTTTGGAATAGTAATTGGGGGGAGCGGCCAAGGCGAGGCTATAGTTGCCAACAAAGTTAAAGGGATAAGGGCTGCAATTTATAACGGAGGCAAGCCGGAAATTGCCAAAGTTGCCAAAGAACATAACAATGCCAATGTACTTTCTTTGGGTGCAAGATTCATTACAGAAGACGATGCAAAAAGGGCTGTAACCATGTGGTTGGAGGCTAAGTTTGAAGGTGGAAGACACGAAAGGCGGGTAAAGAAGGTAGAGAAAATTGAAAGTAAATTTTAATTTGTCATGAATAAACAGCAGCTTTTTACACTTAACATCATCTTTATTTTTGTCTTTTTGAACGTTTGGGACTATTTTTTGAGCCGTGAGTTTTTTAATGCTATGGCACTAGGTGTGGCTATGTTTGGGCCAACAGCTGTTCTTTGGAAGTTAGGAAAGGTGCGGGGGGAAGTGCTAATTACTTTAATTTCTATTTTTGAATTTGTTGGCTTGTTCGTTTTTATAATAGAAGGATTTTCCTTATCCGGAGTGTCTTATACTTCTAAATCTATTTTCTGGGTGCCTTTTTTGGTAATTGCCGGTATCAATGCGTTTTTTGGTCTTAAGTTTTATTCTAGATATAGAGAATCACTAGAAAGTAATTCTCTGATTCTCGCAAAGCCTCGAAATAGAGAATCTTTAGAAAAAAATTCTCTGATTATCGATAAATCTCAAAATCGTGAGAGGTTAGAAAAGAAGTCAGATGAATCTTAGAGACTACTTTGAGAAAGCACAGAAGGAAAATTTCGCAATTGGTGCTTTTAATATCGACACATTAGAAACATTAAAGGCTGTTTGTGAGGCTGCAAAAGTTAAAAAATCCCCGGTTATAGTTGAATTTTCGCCTGGCGAAGTTAAATACTTTGGGTTGGATAATATTGTGGATTTGGTAAATAATGCCAAAGAAGACTACAAATTACCTATATTTTTAAATCTTGACCACGGAAAGAGCGAAGAGGCGTGTATAGGTGCGTTAAATGCAGGAAATTTTGACCTAGTGCATTTTGACGGTTCGGAGCTGGATTTTGGTGAGAATTTAAAAATTGCCAAAAAAATTGCCGAGGAAGCGCACAAAAAAGGAGTACTGGTCGAAGGGGAAATTAACAAGATTTCCGGTTCAAGTACGGTAAGTGAAGAAGAATTAAATATGGAATTTCTTAAAGAGTCTTATACAAAAGTGCAAAAAGCGGCAGAGTTTGTCCAAGAGACAAAAATAGACATCTTTGCGCCTGTTATTGGAAATCTCCACGGTGTTTTTCCTGTTCAGCCAGATTTGGATATTGCTTTGCTTATGAATTTGCACCAGCTTTTGGGTAGCACCTTTCTTTCTTTGCACGGTGGGTCTGGGATTCCCGCTCTTCAGGTACAAGAGGCCATAAAAAGTGGTGGCATTGTTAAGGTAAATGTTAATACAGAACTGCGCGAAACTTTTAGGGATGCGCTGGAAGAGGAGCTTGCAGAAAAACCCCAGGAGTATTCTTATTATAATATTTCACCAGAAGTGGTTTTGAACATTCAGGAAACTGTGGAAAATAAGATAGACGTCTTTGGATCTGCTGGGAAGGCAGTGTAGGCGGTAAGTATCCAGAAACCAGTAACCAGGGATAGATTCTCGTACTTGCGGTTTGCAGAAACTTTCCTTTTTTAGTAAATTGTTTGAAAGATTAAATTGTATGAGGAGGTGTTATTTATGTTAAGAAATAAACTTAAAAATACTAATGTATTTAGAAGTTTGATTCTCGCTAGCGCTCAAAATAAATTAGTTTTAGCTTTGGGATTACTTTCTGTGGCATTAGTTTTTTCCGCATGTGGTTTTAATAAACCAACTGTTAATTCCCAAAATACACAAGAGCAGACAACAGCAACAACTACAGCAGACACATCGGAGTCTGTGACAATTGCTTTCACAGATAGTGGGTTTGACCCAATATCGACTGCGGTAAAATCCGGTGGAGAGATAACCTGGACTAATAATTCAAAAAGTACCGTCGAAATTGGTAGCAATCCGCATCCAGGTCACACTGATAATCAAGACATTACTGGCAATAAATTTGTAATAGAGCTTGCACCAGGCGAGTCGTCTACTGTAACAGTTACTAAGTCAGGAACTTTTGGATTTCACGATCACTTAAAGCCTTCATTTAAGGGTACGGTAATTGTGAAATGAGGTTTTTTTCAAAAATTCCTGTTTTAGTTTGGTTTTTAATTCCCACACTAATTATTGTTGTCGTGGGGATTTTTGCTATCTCTAAAATGTCTGCAGGTGGAACAAAAGACGAAACTAGACCGGAGGCAGTTTCTTCGCCTGTTGAAGGTACGCAAGATTATGACATAGTTTCGCGTACTCATATTGCAGAAGGAACAAATGGTTCCGGGTATATTTCTAATCCGCCAACATCGGGCCCCCACTGGGCATCGCCTGCTGCTAAAGGATTTTCTGAAACACCGCTGTTGGACGAAAGAGCTATTCATAACCTGGAGCATGGTTATATTTGGATTGCATATAAGCCAGAAGTTGGCGAGGATGCAATTAATAAGTTAAAAGAAATTGTTAATGAGGATGATTACAAAGTCATAATGACGCCACGGGAAGCAAACGATTCTAAAATAGCCCTAGTTGCCTGGGGTAGGGTGTTAAAAATGGACAGTTTAGACGAGCAAAAGGTGAAAGATTTTATAAGAAC
>CAYHKI010000047.1:6300-7619 GCA_964357165.1 uncultured Gammaproteobacteria bacterium
GGGTTTTTGCTTACTTTTTTTAAAATCATCTAGAAATTTTTCCAAGCCTTTGTCTGTAAGTGGGTGTTTAACAAGTTTTTCTAGAACATCTATTGGGCACGTTGCAATGTCTGCACCAACTAATGCTGCTTGCTTTACATGTAGAGGTGAGCGTACAGAAGCAAACAAAAGCTGCGAGGCAAAATCGTAGTTAGTGAGTATTTGTTTTGTTTCGGCAAATGTATCTATGGCATTTTCGCCTAAATCTTCCAGGCGCCCGTCGAAAAAGCTAATAATGTAGGCACCAAGTTTTGCGCATAAAAGTGCCTGGTTTGGGTCAAAAACAAGAGTCATATTTATTCTTATACCGTCTGTGGCAAGTTCGCTTAAGGCCGCAAGACCATTTTCTGTTGTGGGTAGTTTTACCACAACATTTGGGTGAATTTGGGCAAGGTTTCGGGCTTCGCCCACCATCTCGGAGTGTTTTGTGCCCAAAACTTCCAAATTTACATCGCCATCGACAATTTCCAGAATTTCGTAAACTGCTTTTTTATAATCTACTCCGGCAAGGGTCGCCAGCGTTGGGTTTGTAGTTACGCCATCTATAATTCCAAGATCCCACATTTTTTTGACCTCTTTAGGGTTGGCGCTGTCGATGTACAGTTTCATTACAACAATTGTAACAGACAGGTAATTGGTAACTGGTATTAAGTATCTGGTATCAAGAGCAAGAATATTGAAATAGATTGTAATAAGTAGAACCTTTGTGTTGTAATTTGAATTGTGAAACCGCTTGCAATTTTAAATACTTTGTTTACCCCTTGGCGTGAATATTTTGCGGAATTTCTGGGTACATTTTTATTCGTTTTTATTTCTCTGACTGTAGTTATTTCTAATATTTTGTATACAGACATAGGCACTGTAGGTGTTGCCTTGGCTGTCGGGTTTTCGTATGCGGCACTTGTTTGGGCAACTGTGCATCTTTCGGGTGGATATCTTAATCCGGCAATCGTGGTTTCTTTATGGCTTGCGCAAAAGATAACTTTTTATAAAGGGGCAATTTTTATCATATTTCAAATATTTGCAGGGTATGTTGCGTCGCTTTTAGTAGGTTTTATATTTGGTTCAGGAAGTCTGGAGTTACATCTTGGTGCGCCAGAGGTTGGGCCCGCTGTTTCTGTTTCTTCGGCTTTAATTCTGGAGGCTATTCTGACAGGAGCTTTGGTTTTTGGAGTATTTGCAACGATGGTGGACAGGTCTGGCCCTGTAAGCTTTGGGCCGTTGGTTTTGGGGTTGTTACTTACTGCAATAACAATTGCCGCCATGCCAATTAGTGGTTC
>CAYHKI010000048.1:0-7580 GCA_964357165.1 uncultured Gammaproteobacteria bacterium
ACCATAAAAACCAACGTGAGAATAGAGAAAATGAGTGCTTGGACAAAGGCGACCAGAAATTCCAAAAAGTAAAATGGGATTGGCACAATATAGGCGAATATTGATGTTGTTGCAGTTGTTAATAAGACCTCTCCTGCAAAAACGTTTCCGAAAAGCCTGAAGGATAGGGAGGCGATTTTGGTGAATTCTCCAATCAGTTCCAGGATACCAACAAACAAAAAAATAGGGTTTAGGCTGAAAAATTTCCCCAAGTAGCCGCCAAGCCCCAAGTACTTGATAGCCAGATAATGTGTGGCAATTACAGAAACGATGGCAAGAGCCATCGTGGTGTTAAGGTCGGCATTCATACCTCTTAGAAATGGGACAAATTTGTCGTGTTCCCAGAAGCCAATGGATCCTACACCCGGCATAAGTCCAAAGTAATTTCCAAATAGGATAAACAAGAAAAATGTGGCAATAATTGGTAAAAAAACATTTGTTTTCTCGGCAGCGATGGAGGAGACTAGGCCACGCAGGCCGTCAATCATAATTTCTGCAATGTTTTGTAATGGGCCGGGGACAGCTTTTGCCTTTCTGGTTGCAAAATAAGCAAAAGCAATAAGGATTATTGTCACTACCCAAGTTGTGAGTACGGAATTTGTAACCGGGAACGGTCCAATATTAAAAAGTTTTTCTGCGGCGAGTGAAACGTGAACGGCTGCCATGTTTTAATTATATCTTTTTACTTCCAATAAAAGGGCTTTTGTCTCGCCAACTCGGCGGACAAGAAGTCCTTTGGGCAAAAATATACCAAACGAACTTAATTTAGGCAAGAGTTAGTACGAGCTGGAGTGATCAAGCACGTCTAGGACCTCACCAGTGTTATCGTCAATTAATACATTTATCATGATCAACCTATGGGCGGTTATCAATTCTCTTATTTTTGGGTCGTTAATTATTTCATGGGTAATACTATCGTTATTACTTGAGGCTCTTTTTCGTGCCTTTTTATCTTTTACAAAAGCTTTTGCATTTATCGAATTACTGATAAAAACAATTCTGGGTCTGTCCATATCAACGCCTACCTTATCCATAACACCATACTCAATTTTTATTTGTTCGATTGCATCATCTGCGTCTGCGGCTGTGCTCCCAAATGCTTGTTTAGTATCATATTTACCTATATATTCTCCTCGGATAGAAATACCCATATAACCTTCGGAATGAGTGGAAAATGGATGATTAGGGCCTCCAACTGGTACTTTGCTTAAGCCTGTAAGGTGTTGAAAAGCAACAGATTCGGCTACTAAGAATCTTAAAGCTTGCGCTTGTCCTTGGGTCAGGTCAGGGTAAACTTTCTTGATAAAGGAATTCACTTCATCGTGGAAATCTTTTGCTGCGTTGTTTGTAAGCAGAAATTCCATAATATCGACCTTTTTCTCAGCAAAATCTAAAAGTACATTAGCATCCGTAAAGTTTTGGTTAAATTCTCCGTAAGCTATATCTAATTGAGTAGTTACAATTTCTTTATATTTGTTTGTTAAATCAGCAGCAGCGAGATCGCCACGACCTTTTTCTTTTAGGGTTACACCCATTGTGGTTACATCATAAATCGCAGCTACGTCGTGATCTTCGTGACTTTCTTCTCTTAGGGTTACACCCATTGTGGCTGTATCGTAAAGTGCAGCTATTGCTATTCTAGGGAGTGCATTTTTGCCCACTTCCTCTCGAACTTTATTGTAGTACTGGGTGAATGCGGGAACGCTTGTTTTCCTAAGTAAAATTAGATTAGCGTTTTCTGCTTTTTCAGTGTGATTAATTTTTGAGTAGTCATCGAAGGTTAGCTTTCCTTGGTTTGCTGGTGACATATTATCCTTAATCACACTAAGAATAGCTGCATTAGCTGCACACCCGTGATGCGGATTAGTTGAATCGTAATGAGCGAATACAACCTCCAAAAGTTCTCGATCTTCTATAGCATCATCCTTAATGTGACCTCGCAGCTCTGGGGAATCAGGAATCAGTTGACCATCAGAAGTCTTTTTAACTTTAATTAACCCAAGGGGTACTTCCCAGATATCAACAAGAACACCCATTGCCATTCCATCAAGCCTACCGTCTACGCACCAAACAGCACCAAGCTCTGTTTTTCCTCGTAATTTTTCTTTTCTCTCTTTTAGTTTTAGGAATTTTTCGCTACTTAAGGTTTCAGAAACGGTGTTTATTCTTTCTATGTTTTCCCAGACCCTACGTTCGACTTCATCGATTTCGTGATCTTTGTGTTTGTGGCCATTTTCGGTGAGTGGTAAATGATAAAAATTTTGAATAGCAATAGCAGTCTTTTTTTTTAATAATTGATTTTTATTTGAAGCTAATTCAGGATTTAGTTGTCTCATTTCAATTTTTGGATCAAAATCTGGCATTAGTATTCTCTCTGAAATCATTTTACTTGGCATTCCCTCTAAAAAAAAGGCCTTCCGGCAACTTGATTGTTTGCCTGAAGAAACCTTTGGGCTGTATACTACCAGAACGAGGCTAGATAATCAAGTTATGAGCATAATTTACAAATTATTTTTTTTGGCTGTTGCGATTGTTGGCATAATTGCCATATTTTTTGTGTCTTGGTTTTGGTCACTACTGGCACTTCCTATGGTAATTGTACTTACCGTTGATATTATTTCCAGTGTTTTAAAAAAGAAAAGTTAAGGTAGGTGATTTGCAGGGTTTGGTGGGGCAGGGCGTAGGGTTGTTTCTCCTAGAATTGGGGTTGTTGGAGTGCCAACAGGCTGGACTTGCGGTTCGAAAGGTAATGTAGCTTCATTAGATGAAAATGTTTCTAAATGGGGAGGAGGCACGGGAATTGGATTATCAGGGTGCGGGGTGGGTGTTTGCAATATCGTTTCTGCTGAGGTATATGTATGTGGCGCCTCTGTGTTTGGGATGGTAGCTGATATTGCGACATTTTTTATATTATTCCTCGTGGCATCGATTTTTTGTTGAATTAATTCAACAATTTTGATGCGTGTATCTTTGTCTTCTTTATAAATTTCATTTAAGTTTTGTAAAACCTGAGGTGCATGTATAATTCCACCTTCTGTTGCTAAGTCATATGAGATAACAGCTGTTTTCCAATCTTTGGCTTCTAGCGCTTTTTGGCCGTAATTTTCGGCAAAGACGGAAAGATAAGTCTTTGTGTTTTTGAGGTCTTCGGGGTTCATTGCTACTTCCATTTTTCCTACCTGATCGAATAGTGAATCAACAACCTCAGAAGTTTCCTTAACTTGTGGTTTAATGGCAATTTCGCCAAGTTTTATGGGTTTTGGGTCGGCAAAGGAAATTTGACCAGATGCAATTTCACTGTAATAAGCGATTGCTTGTTGGGCAACTTCTTTTTTGGTATTTTCGACTTCCAGATTTTGGTAACTTGTGTTGACGTCTTCTTGTGTAAGGCCAAATTTTCCCAGAACATCCGGATTAATTACCGGAGTTGCGGTACTTTTTGTATCTGTTGGAGTTTGTTTTTTTTGAAGTTGAAATATAGACATGGCAGAAACAGTAAAAGGGTATCACAACTGGTGTACTTTATGTCAAGGGGACTATAGCTGTTCCAATTTCAATTTCTCTTCTCCCTTTGGAGTTTGGATTAGGGAAAGATAACGTTCGGTTGTAGAAAGTCTTTTATGGCCGGCAATTTTAGAGATTAACACTAGAGATGCGCCGCTTGAAAGGTGGTGAGCGACCCAAGTGTGCCTTAGGTCGTTGACTTTGGCGCCGGTAATGCCTGCCTTTTTATAATATCTGTCTATTGCGGTTCTGATGTTTCGAACGAGAAGAGGCTTGCCTGTTTTGGTGACAAAAAGTGCTTTATTGGGTGTCTTTTGTCTGATCTCATAATACTTTTTAAGTGCGGATTCGGCGGATTTATTGAGAGGAACTGTGCGTTCGCTTCTATTTTCCTGAGGTTTTACAAAAAGATGTCCTTCTTTATTGTCCGAGCCAAAAAAGATATCGTCTGTTTTAAGATTGGCAAGTTCTCCGATCCTGATTCCGGTTTGGAGCAGAACCTCGATGATGGCAGCAATTCTGGTGTCATCGCGAGACGCGTCACGAAGGGCCCTATATTCGATTGGTGTAAGAATTCTGGGCGGTTTTGTGTCAAATCGGGGATGATCTACCAGGCTTGCCGGATCGTCGGTAATAAATTCCTGAATTTTAAGGTATCTGAAAAAAGTTTTAGTGGAATTTAGTTTACGTGAAATCGATTTTTGGGTGTAGCCGGTAGTCAGCAATTTCTCTAAAAAGCTTTTAATATCTTCGGCTTTTACTTCGTGCACGTGGATTTTTTGCAGTTCTTCTAAGAATTTTATAAGCTGTTCAATATCCTTACCATAAGCAAGAACGGTTGCAGAGGCGCGTTTTTTGGTTTTTAAATGGTTTATAAATTCTTGGTGAGCTTCCTGTAATTTTTTCATCTAAAACAATATTTGTGGCAGCTGTGCAGGCATGGGCTGGTGGTGCAGGTTGAAAGTAATTGTTAGTATATATCTTGCTATGGGCTTTGTCAATAACGTATTTGGTCAGGATTGGCAGGTTTGAAATTGCCTTGTTCAGCTTTGTCTGAAATGCAATATAATATTATTAAGAGGTTTAATTGAAAAAGAATTTTTTATTGATTGTAGCAATCTTAATTATGATGATTTTGGTGTCTAATAGCGTCAAAAAGATCATTTCTTTTCGAGGTACTAGTTTGTTGGTTGAACAAGAGGAACAAAAGATGGCAAGACTAAAGCTGGAAAATGAGAATTTAAAGCGTGAACTTGAGTATAAACAAAGTGAAAGATTTGTAGAGGGCGAAATCCGTAATAAACTTGGTTTGGCAAAAGAAGGGGAGGAGATTGTAGTTGTTCCAGGGAAAGAAAGTGATTTGAAAAAGGAGATAAGTAGTAAGAAATCTGTGCCGAATTGGAAAAAATGGAAGAAATTATTATTTGGTAAGGCTTAGAATCTAAAATATGTAGCGTGTACGGGAGTCAGTTTGACAGAATGAAAGAAATCTTATAGCATATATGCTATGATCCAACCTAAAGATAGAAAGCATTTAGATTTTGACATTTTTCTAAAAGAATCTCTTAAAGATCCTAAAATTAAAGTCGAGTTTGACCGTCTGCAACCAGAGTTTGCAGTTATTCGAGCCATGATTGATGCCAGAGTGAAAAAAGGATTAACTCAAGAAAAGCTTGCTCAAAAGATTGGCACTAAGCAATCTGTAATCTCAAGACTCGAAAGAGGGAATGCCAACCCTTCAATAGGTTTCCTTAAAAAATTAGCTCAAGCCTTAAACTCCCATTTGGAAATTAAGTTTATATCCTCTAGGTAAGATATCCGCACGAGATATATTTTTATTACCATTTTTTTTAATCTTCAACTATAATTTGGCTATGGAAAGACCTAGAATTGTACCTAAAGATACATTAAGAGGAGTTACTGTTGGGGAATACGCGGAAAGTTTAGGCGTATCACGCATCACAGCTACCAGAAGGTTGAAGCTGTATCGAGAAAATGGCCACTTGCCAATGAATCCTCGTGACCCGAGAACAGTTGACGAGTCTGGCCTCACAGCGCATACTAGGCAGTTGGATTTTCTAGTAGAAGAGGCGGTAAGAGAAAATCCAATCTTAAGAAACAAGGAAATTGCAACTAGTCTAGCCGACCCCGAAAAGCTTGGCAAGAAAGTTACAACCATTACAATATCTAGGTCAAAAAGAAGATTAGTAGAAAGCGGTCGATTACAGAGATCACGGTTACAACTTAATGAATACAGAGAAGTGGACAGTCAAGTTAAAGAACTTTTAGAAAAAGGCTTAAGTGATCAAGAGATTGCCGATAAATTAAAGCAACCAAAAAGACGAGTTACCGGATCTGCTTACAGATCAAGAAAAGAAGGATTGGCGGAGAGCAGAAAAGGTTCGTTAAATGTGGATATAGAGCAGTATTTAAGGGAAAGAAGTGGAGAAAAAATTAACCTCTCAGAAGTTGCAAGAAAATTCGGTGTAGGAAGAGAATGGGTTCGGCAAATTAGAAATCGCTTGAAGGGAGAATAGATGGTAATAGAATCAGGGTCTAAAAACAGGTTAAGCCCAGAATTAAAGGCAGCTCATTGCTCGTTTTCTCATGCTTGGAATTTTGATGATCTCGACAAGTCTCAAGATGAACAAGATAGAGAACTTAGAAACGCGATGAGACATATGGTCACTGTTCAGTATACGATTTCTGGGGAAGAAATTGGTGGAATTCCAAAAGACAAGAAACTTCCCAATAAGTTAAGTTTAGCCTGGTTCCAAAAAGCAGGATTATTGCAACCTATTGTACTAAGATTTCATGGCAACGTTAATGAAGCAATAGATTTTGCTTGGCCCGAAGAAATAGCGCAGTCTGTAACACATGACCCTAATACAAAAGATTTTTGGCTGGAGCTAAATGCTGATCTAGAAAAAAGAGTTCCTCATGTAGACTTGGGGCGTTTTTTTTCTAGTTACGATCCAGATCATAATCCTGGAGCCGATGGGTGGAGAGGAAGAGGTAAATATTATCAAGTTCGCCAAACATTCAATGAAAATGAGAGAAATAAGTATGCAGGTCTAGCTTTAGAGGATTTCGTCAGAGGATCTTTTAGGCCCACAGATGACGCTGAATTCGAAGAATTGGTTTTAAATACAAGGGATTTAATAGAAATAAAACTAAAAAAACCTTACAGATACCTGAAGCCTACTGAAGAAAAAATTTCTAAACCAGAGTTTTGGGAACAACTAACCAAAGATCTGGAAGACCTTGAGGGTAAGCCCACATTTGAACAGTTCTTAATGTATTTTAATCCAGGTGTTGTCGATTACAAAGGTCTTTACAGTCCGAATGGCAAAGTCCAAGAACATTTCGCAAGGAATTAAGTTTAATTGAAGGTGTAATTCTTATACGACGTCGTTCTCCTAAAAGATCGCCATCCAAGAGGCAAGCCTTGCGTAAAGCAACAAAACTTACTGGAATTAAGGTGATTGTTCTCACAGAGCCAGAAAAAGTTTCCTTGGTACAAGATTGTATTCAGCTTATTGCAGAACCAATAATCCAAGGAGAAGCAGATATTGTGGTTCCTAAGCGTAACGAAGAATTATTTAAGAAAACGTACCCGACCTATCAATTCGAGTCCGAAATTGAGGGAAATAGGACATATAACGAGGAGCTGAGATCGCACAAACTTATTGACATAAATGAGGATGATTTGGATATGTTTTTTGGACCTCGTGCATTTTCTAATGATAAAAAAGTAGTTTCACTTTTTATGAAACGCTATCATTTTAGTATTGCCCACGCGTCATTCCCCAAATGGTATTTCGATGCAGAAGAATTTTCCAACACCAATTTTTTTTCAATCGTTACCGCGCTGCGAAAAGGATTAAAAGTTAAAAGTGTTGAAGTACCGTTTAGGTATCCAGACACGCAAAAACAAAATGAGGATTGTCTCGAAGAGCTTTTTTTGGAGAAAAGGAAAGCCCAACGTATTGGACTTATTGTAGAACTTTTGCACTTTGTGGCTTATCTTGAAAAAT
>CAYHKI010000049.1:0-7237 GCA_964357165.1 uncultured Gammaproteobacteria bacterium
TGCTGGAACTGGTAGACAGTTACGTCTCAAAAACGTATGGAGGCAACTCCGTGAGAGTTCGATTCTCTCCCGCGGCACAAGAGCAATCTCATGTGGGCCTGCCTGCCGGCAGGCAGGTTCGATTCCCACCTTCGGCACTTTATAGGAAATTGCAAGCAAGTAATGTTCGACTATCATTTACTTCTTGATAAAATATACAGCGAATGATATGGTGTATGTATGAAAAGATATCAAGTTTACCTTGATCCTAGTTCTGTTTCAGTTTTGGATGAATTTGAAAAATACTCTTCCATTCCTAGATCTAAACTCATTAGAGAGTCTATAGATAGACTTGCACAGAATCTATCCAAAATATTTGCAGAAAAAGATATTGTGCCTGACAAAGAATTGTTCCTAGATTCTCTGGTTGGTTTGATTACTACTAATAGTCTGAAGGAGACAAATTTCGCTTCTGAAAAAGATCAAAAATATCTAATTGACTAATGAAAGTATTTTTTGATACAGGTGCATTTATTGCGCTTTTTATATCCAAAGAAAAGTACCACAAACAAATAACCAGCAAATATCGAAGCTACCGCAAGCAAAGAGCCTTGTTTTATACATCCTACTATATACTTGACGAGTTATTCACGAGACTTATCTATGATTTTGGTAAATCCGCAACTGAAAAAGTTAAAGTTTCGCTAGCAAAATCTATAGAAAAAGAGGAGGTCAAAGTTTTGGATATTGATGAAGCTACTTTTGCTAAATCATTAAACAGTCTCTTGAAATTTGCAGAGCACAAAATTTCTTTTACCGACGCAACTACCTACAATTTGTTTAGAGATCTCCAGTTAGATGAAGTGTTCACGCTAGACAGTGATTTTAAGAAAATAGGGCTAAAGACATCATTTTAATAGCTCCTGAAGGTAAAACACACCCGAATACAAAACAACCACCTTCGGCACTTCTCCCGCTATGTGGGATCAGTGTAAACACAAAACATTTTATCTACCACCAGTATGGCTATTCCCCTGGCGGTATGACAGGTGGATCCCCCGGGAATCCATTTAAATCATATCGTGAATCATCTGCTTCCAACACCGCACTTAATGTAAAATTTTGAAAAGTGCTATCGACTGTGTACTTATAAAAATAACCAACAGTTGGCGAAGGCGAAGGACTGGGACTAGGGCTTGGGGATGGAGTTGGATCTGGCGGAGGCGAATATGACGGCGAATCAGCTTCATCTGTATCATTAGGATCGTTATGACATCCACGGTCCAATAAATCAATTAGAAGATCCTCATCCGGATCATTATTTATGCCATCAGAACAAGCCGGGAGTGTCGGCAGTCCGCAGTCCGGCGTAGCGTAAATTGCTGCCAGTTCTGCTCCGCCCACCGCTGAATCGGGTGGAACTTGATGACCTCCTACCTGGAGCGATTTGGATTTCAAGCGTGCTCCACCATGATGTTCGTCACCGCACCACGCCTCATATAGATTGGCAGCAGTTACAGAATCATGATATTCCCATCCGGTACTTCCCCCTTGGTCAGAGAAATTAGCCTTAACGTCATCCCAAAGATCTTTATCAACTTGGGCGTCAGGAACTTTCCCAAGCCAGGTAAAGCCAATCGATACTTTGTTGGTCCATCCGTGACTTTTTATAGTATTGTAGGTATTCTGGACAAGAGCCAGAGGACTTGCCGGCGATGCTGCATGCATGACTCTCAATTTCCAAGTTGGCATCGCTGCTGCCGCATCCTCAATCCACTTTTTTTGGGCTGTGTAAAGGGCAGGATGGTTATATACCTGCAGCTCAAAAGTCGACGCACTCAATGCTTGTATGGCTGTAGGGGCTTCCGGCGGAAGTAGACAAGGGGTCGGAGGCAGGCTGGGAAAACCTGGAACGCAGTAAATACCAATGGGAACTCCGGAAGAGTCGTTTGTATCAACATAAACTTTATCGGTGGAATCCTGAACCTGAACAAACTCCTCCGCCTTAATATGATTCGGCATCGGAACATAAACATAAGCAATTTTCGGTTCATGTATAGACCCATGGTAATGACTATAAAGTGCCTGCAGCATTTCTTTTCCTTCTTCCCGGTATGTATCATTCATCATCCACGGAAAACAATTCCATGACTTGTTCATGGGTGCCCCCGATTGGTACCAACATAAAGTCTTTACTCCTTTTTGAGTCCGCAACCAGTCAGGTGAACTGGGGCCTGCGTTAATTCTAATATTCGCCTTCTTCCCGGCTGGAAGATTAGTCAGCTGTTGATCCAACCAACCCCAGTCAAAACCATCATCCGTAGGTTCCACCTGAGCCCACTGCTGGGCAAGAGAAACACCAGCAATATATGGGAGATTATACTTGGCTGAACTGACAGTTTTTTCAAAACCCAACGCACCGCGGGTAATAAATATTCCATCCTCAAGCGTAGTGGTAGCCGCCGCAACCTGTCCTTTGTTATTTTCCCGGGCACCGCCAAAAAAGGGCTTAAAGATACCCGCCAGGCTAGTTACCAGTCCTGCCTGTTTTGGATCTTTTGGAATAGTTTTTAGGTAATCCGGCCTGAGCCCAACAATCCAATCCAACCCCTCCCTAGAATCTGAACCGTGGATTACACCGTCACCGGCAGCATATATACCGGGATCCGGATACTGTAAATGGTCAAAAAAATAATAGGTCAAAGCTCTCCTGATAACTGCAAGGTCATTTTTTCTAACAGCATCCCTAGCATCATTAAGATGACCAATAGACGCAAAAGCAACAAAAGACGCAAGAATTCCCAGTACGGCAACAACTACCAACACTTCAACTAAGGTAAAACCTCGCCTTAATCCTTTAAATCTATGCGCTAGTAGCCTCAATCTGCTCATGCCAATTTTAATCACCTACTTATAGACTAGACTACGGGGGGGGATGGTCAATAATGAAAGAAGTAAACCATTATTGATGAAACCTGCCTTTACGTTAATTGAGTTGTTGGTGGTTATGGCCATCATTGGTGTTCTAGCAACAGCTGTCATAGTAGCTATTAACCCAAATAAAAGACTTACTCAGGCTCGCGACGCCCAAAGAAAAACAGACATTAGCGCAATTGCCAACGCATTGATTGGTTACTACGCACTTACTGGAAATTATCCGAATGAAACGAACTGCGATACAAGTATTGGGTATAAGATTACTGCAGGTTGTACTCCACCCCTCACTGTTCCATTATCAAACTGGTTGACAACAGCACGTATCTACCTTAACCTTGTCACCGATCAAGCATTTTTAAAAAATCTACCAAAAGACCCAACTAACAATAATACTTACTACTACTCCTATGAACCTCGTGAAAGTGTTGTTGATACTTTTTGTGGAGTAGGACAACCATGCGATTATTACTGGATCGGAACCTTATTGGAAAGCCCTGCGGATCCACTTAAACCAATATTTCGCTGTTCAGACTACCCCAGCTCCATTAC
This sequence comes from uncultured Gammaproteobacteria bacterium, assembly GCA_964357165.1. Taxonomy (GTDB): domain Bacteria; phylum Patescibacteriota; class Microgenomatia; order Curtissbacterales; family GWA2-41-24; genus CAYHKI01. Next base: position 3,466 of record CAYHKI010000049.1, read on the forward strand.
TCCAGGAGGTCCTGGGTGCAAAGAAGTTTCAGACCAACTAAGTGACGAAACACCAGACGATATATAATGGGACAGTTATGAAAAAAGGGGTTTTCCAGATATTAATTGTTATCACCGTAATAATAGTGGCAGCAGTAGCAGCAGTTGGAATTTATTATTCCCAAGAATCTAAACCTCAAAATCAAATAACCATACAGCAAAACCCAGTACAAACCCCAGAGCAAAGCATCACAAGTATTCCTAGCCAACAATTAGTAAGCATTAATGTTCGTGGCGGCTTATGCCCCGAAGGTGAATGCTCGACAATTACAGAAATCAAAAGAGATGGTACAGTTTTGACAGACGGTAAAACCAAGGAAATTTTGAATAACACACAAATAACAAAATTAGTTAATTTGGTAGATACGCAGGATTACAAAACACTCAAAGCCCAAAAGTTTACAGGCCAATGCCCGACAGCTTACGACGGTTCAGAAACAATTTACACTTTTAACTCGAGCTACGCAACCGAAGTAATTTCAAGTTGTGAAGTTGTTATTGACCAAAATAATCCGTTATTTTACGAGATAAACCAAATAATTTCCAATTAAACCTACTAAATCTACTCAATCAACTAGCCTCGCTGTTGATATAACTTCTTGCTTTGCTGTTTTTTCCCTAGATTGTCTCTGTTTCTCTGTTCCATAAAAACGCACTCTGTCTGCTCTGAAAACCATATCGATCTCCCCCGTTGGTCCGTTTCTGTGTTTTTGAATATCCAGTTTTACTTGCTCAATATTTTCCGGATCCGGCCTCCAAATAAACATTACAACGTCGGCATCCTGCTCTATTGCCCCGGATTCCCTAAGGTCCGCCAGTTGCGGTCTTTTTGTGCCTCTCTGCTCGACCGCACGCGAAAGTTGGCTGCAGGCAATTACCGGGATTTTAAGTTCCCTAGCCAAGTTTTTTAAACTCTGTGAAATTTCACTAACTTCCTGTACCCTGTTTTCCAAATTACGCCCATGGATTAGCTGTAAATAATCAACTATCAAAAGCGAAAGTCCATGCTCTACCTGCAACCTCCTTGCCTTTGTTCTCATTTCCATAATATTAATAGCCGGAGTGTCGTCTATATAAATTGGAGCATCGGCTAGTATTCCCATTGCCTCCTGAAGTCTATCAAAATCATTGTCGTCTAATTTGCCGGTTTTGAGTCTCCAAGCATCAACCTCACTTTGAGCAACCAGTAGCCTATCAACCAACTCTTCCTTACTCATCTCTAGTGAAAACACACCAACCGGTAATCCCTCTTTTACGGCCACATGAGCCGCAATGTTCATCATTAAACTTGTTTTACCCTGCCCGGGCCGAGATGCCAAAATTATCAAATTAGAATCCTGAAGTCCTGCCAATTTTGAATCCAAATCCCAAAATCCGGTCGGTACACCGCGAAGCCCACCTGCCTTTTTATGAAGTTCGTCGAGTCTATCAAAACTTTCCGCCAGCGCATCCTTAAGAGGTAAAAAGTTCTGTCGAAGCTGCTGCTGCGAAAGCGCAAAAACCATTTGTTCTGTCTCGTCCAGTAAATTTCTAATATCTCCCGTATCCTCAAACGCGGATTGGGATATTTTGATACTTGTTGCTATCAGCTGCCGTTTTACAGAAAGATCTCGAATAATTTGTGAATACTGGGTAATATGCGAAGCCGTTGGCACACCCGAAGCAAGTTCCGAAAGATATCCGGTCCCACCAACTTTATCTAATTTCCCTTTTTTCTTAAGTTGGGCAGTCAGAGTTATTAAATCTATAGGATCCCTTTTTTCATACAAATCCAGAATTGCCGAAAATATATCCGAATGAGCTTCTTTATAAAAATGGTCCGGTCTTAGGTGTTGCGCCACAGCAACCACTGCATCAGAATCAATCAGTATCGCTCCTATTATCGATTTTTCAGCCGTTAAATCTTGGGGAGGAACTCGCCCTTTATTAGTTTGTGTCATACTTCCTTTGAAGAAATTTTTAATTTGTTACTTCTAAAACAACAACTTCCAGCTCTTCCGGAAGCCTGTCGTGAGAAACAGAAAGCTTACTTACCTTTTCTATATTCTCCTTGCCCATTTGCTTTAAAAATTCACCAACTCCAGCCAGTTCAAATTTTAACCCTTCAACTTTATAATGCATCGGAACTACTATTTTGGGCTCCAGCGAAGCGATAATATCTGGCGTGTCTTTAGCCTCAATTGTAAAAACTCCACCAACCGGAATCAAAAGTACATCACAACCGGATAAGGTTTCTATTTGGTCTTGGCTCAACTTTTTTTGGCCCAAATCTCCAAGATGAACAATGGTTATCTCATCTATACTTATCTGAAAAATAGTATTTTTCCCGCGCTCCGCTCCATCTTTATCATCATGAAAACTGGCAACTCCTGCGACATTTATACCGGAAATTTCATATTCTCCCGGACCATAAATAGCAAAAGGTTTCTGCTCATCTACTCCTCCAACTTGCCCTACCTGATTGTGATCTTTGTGGTCATGGGTAACACAAACAACGTTAGCGTCTAATTTTAGCGCTTTAAGACCAGTGAATTGACTGTCAAACGGATCAATAACCAAACTAGCATTTTTGCCTTTTATCTTAAAACAAGCCTGTCCGTACCACATTATGTCAACCATAGGAGTTTTATGATAATAACACAAAATCCAAAAAATATGGATATGGCTAGTCAACGCTGGATTGCTACAAACAGTTTCCTGTGATAATCTTAATAACCACAAACATGAAGGGATTTGTTAAACCAATTTTAGCTCTTATATTTGTAACTCTTATTATATTTTTAATTTATTGGCTCTGGCAGAGACAACCTAAAACTACAAAAACTCAAATAACCCAAACACCTATAAGCACAGTTTCCGAAAAAAACACAAATGAAAAGATAAAACCAAATTCCTTGTCACTAAATATTAAAGATGGACAAGTTTTTGATATTACAAAAATTAAAATCAGCGGTCATGTAGAACCTAATTCTAGGCTTTTGGTAATATCAAATACTTTTGACAATTTGTTAAATATAGATGAAAAAGGAAATTTTGAAACCGAAATAGTTCTTGACAAAAATCTCAATTTTGTAAACATTACGCTTCTTGACAAAAATCTAAAATTCTCCCTAAAACAAATAATCACTCTATATGTTAAAGACAAAACTAGTGATGCAAAGGAAAGCATGGTCCTCTCCGGATCTGTAAAAAATATTTTCGACAACACTATAACGCTATCTAGCACGTCCGGTGACAAAAAAATCAAGAAAAATAATCAAACACAAATTAGCCTGTCACAATCTTCTTTGGCTGTTTTACCAAAAAATAAACAAACTACCAGTCTAAAAGAATCAGACATCAGAGTTGGAGATTATATAATCGTTTTAAGCTCAAACTCCATAGAGTCGGAAACTCTTGCAGATTCAATCGAAATTGTCCGCGAAAATAAACCGGAGTTAACTAAAAGATACGCAGCTGTAAAATTAGCGACAGTCGTTAAAAATAAAATCTTTTCAACCCAAAGCCTTGAAAACAATAGTCCTCTAAGTTTTATTTTGGACAAAAATTCTAAAATTTACATCGACAGCAAAAAGTCCGACGAAAAAGCTATTACAAAAGAAAAGAAAGCACTAATCTTTTACACTCCCGGTAACGACAATATCGTCTCCTCAATCTACATACTCCCCTAATACTAGACACTGTCAACGCCAGATGAAAATGTCACCCCTCTGCCATTTAGAAATGTCACCCC
>CAYHKI010000050.1:0-7095 GCA_964357165.1 uncultured Gammaproteobacteria bacterium
CAATTACCGGTTGAGGTCGAGTTTGACGAGCCGGTGTTATTGTTTGTGGAATTTCCTCCGGTATTACAGTCAACGTTTACCTTGTTGCCAACGTTTGAAGTGTTTGACTGATTCGTGGTTGTGGTGTTTTGTCCACTTATATTAGTTGAATTAGTACTTCCTGCACCGTTTCCGGAAACATCAATGGTAGTCAGGGCAAACGCAGTATTCAAAAGAGCAAAAAGCGAGACAACAATCGCAATCAGCGGGTAAACAAGTATTCTTATAGCTTTCATAACAAATTTTATTGAGCAGATTAAGCACTATTTAGATAGTAGTAAGATATATTGGAGCAGTAATTTGAGCATTTTATAGTCTGAATTATAAGTTGTCAAGTGGGAGGTATTTTAGGGAAGTTTAGTCAAAAACAATAGTTATTTTTGCTTATTGTGGATTTACTATGAAAGGAGTTAAATCTGCTTGCGTAATCTGAGTTACATTACTAGTGGGTACATCTTTTTCGTTAATGTTTCTCTCTTGTTTAAGTTCATTCGTAAGCCTATCAATCTTATGACTGACACTAATTACACTTACAGTAACACCGAAAAGACCTAATGATACCGTAAGGTTCAAAAGACCCAGCCCTACATTTGCATCGCCTTTTTCAGATCGCAGTCTTTTTTCTAGTTCCATGTTACCGGAGTTTATATCAAATAAAGCTTAATTTGTCAACTATAAGATAATGTTCAATAAAATTTATTCGCTTAAGGTAAACTTTGTGTACGAAGGTTTGTGGGAAACGAGCTCCTCTTGCTTAAACCAGACATCAATCTCCGCTTCAGCCTCTTCGGGACTCGCCGATGCATGTATCAAATTAAATACACCAACATTTTTTGAATTTGCATACTCAAAAGAAACATGGGCAAAATCACCGCGAATCGTTCCTGGTGCTGCCTTTTTTGGTTCAGTCTCACCAACCATTTTTCTGACCGTCTCGACCGCATCCACACCCTCAACAACAAGTGCGATAATCGGTCCGGATGTTATAAGTTCAATCATAATCTCCCTAACCTTTTCCCCTCTTCTCTTTGCCAAATCTTCGGTGTAATGTTTTCCTGCGGTGTCTTTGTCGGAAACCAGCATCTTGAAACCAACAAACTTTAGCCCCACCCGCTCAAATCTGTGTGTTATCTCCCCCACAAGTCCCCGCTGCAGCGCATCCGGTTTTAAAAGCACCAACGTTCTTTGCATGAATATATTGTCCACCGGAATCTTGCCAATTGTCAATTATTAAACTTTATTGTTTATTATATCCATGACAGCTAAGTTGAATTTTCTTACGATTCTCACCTTCGTTTTTTTGGGTTTTTACTTTTTCTGGGCCCTACCAACATCTTCAGACACCTATTGGCATCTTTCTGTCGGCCGCGAAGTAGCGATGACCAAACACATCCCAACTCAGGATAATTTCGTCTATGGTTCCAACCCAACCGATTACCCATCTACCGAATGGTTAGCCGGACTAATTTTCTATTGGTTCAGCCAAACATTCGGAAATTATGGCATGCCAATCCTGCGAACCGCGCTTGGCACAATTACTATTATTTTGTTCTACAAAACACTAAAACTAATTACCAAAAACGAATGGTTGGTTTGCACATCCTGTATGGTAACTGGATATGTCTTGGGTTACCGGCTCTTTGACAGGCCGGAAAGTTTTAGCTCCGCCTTTATGGCACTTATTAATTTCTTTCTTTTGCAATATTTCCTAAAAAACAAAATTTCAAATTATATTTTCCTACTTCCGGCAATATTTCTTGCCTGGATCAATATCCACGCCTATTTCGTATTATCTCTGCCCTTCCTTTTTTTATATTTATTTTTGACAGCAATCACTAAAAATATAAAGGGATTATTTAGCCTTGCAATTGTTAATGTTTTAGTTTTATTAACATTCTTGACGAGGTATAAAGCAATAACTGGTCTCTTTATCGCATCTTCAAAGATTTACGAGGTACATATCGGTGAATTCGATACCCTTTGGCAAAGACTGTTGATCACAAACGGCTTCGATTTATTTCGTCAAATATCTTTGGATATTTATGTTTATTTTCTTATTTTTATTTTTTTTATCATAGGTATTTTCCCTATTATTTTAAAGTGGAAAAAAAATTTACCTAATATAATTGTCGGATGCTTTTATTTGGCATTTTTACTCACACCGGTAAAAATTATTAGATTGCTTTCTCCTGCAGTGCTAATAGGCTTTCCCTATACACTAAATTTAATATACCTATATCAAAAAGTATCAGAGCACAACCTTGTATATCTTTAAATTTATTTTTGCTGTTTTTTTTGTTATCCTCACCATTTCAATCTTTAACAGAGATATTCTGGGTATGCGCCTCTTTCACAACATTGTCTACCAGCATGACAACTCACAAGGTCCAGGCAAGCCGTTTAGGGTCACAAACCATTCATGGACACAAATTTTCCCCAAAGGTGCAGAAATTATCATCAATAATTATTTAAATTCCAAGCGTATCTTCACCGTCAATTATTGGGGCAACTATTTTATCTGGACAAGTCCCCAAGCAAAAGTTTTCTCCGATTCTATGATTGCTTATAAAACTCCCGGCGATTGGGACGCGGAAAACAGCCTTATTTACGGTACAGGTGACTGGCAAAAAAATCTTGAAAAATACAATATCGATACGGTCGTAAACAGTCAGCCAAACGTATTTATCCAAAATGCTACACCCGTTTATAAGCTAGATAATTGGAAACTCGTCTATGCCAATGATACATTCGCAATTTATGCTAGAAATGATGTAATAAAAACACAGCCAGTGGATTTGTCCTCTATTCATCTTAATCTCCCTGATTTTCAAAAATTTAACCCCGAAGACGAAAAGACCGCAATTGAACAACTCGAAAATCTCAAAAGGTTCGAAAACAAAAACGCCTTTGCCAGAGAACAACTGATTTTTTACTATCTACAAAAAGACATCTCTAAAGCGCAACAGTTGGCAATCGAATCACGCAGCCTTATTCCCAAAAACCCACACTTCAGCCTTTACCTTGCTCAAATTGCCGTCGACAATAAACAATGTAGCCAGGCAAAGGAATATGCAAAGGAAGCAAAAGATAAAAGTTTCGGTAACTTCTCAATAGAACTACCACTCCAAAAAGTCTATCAAAAGTGCCCTACTTAGCTTTTTGCCCCATGCCAAACGAGTGAGTAAAGTGAAGACTCATTAGTTCACCTAGATACTTGGAGGGTCTCTTGCTTGCCCTGTTCACCCTGAAGTTTTCTGAAGTGAGGTTGTCCAAAAGGTCTTTGTCACTTGTCTCTTGTCACTTATCTCTTGTCTATGATTAATTGTTATCTATGACAAGTAAACTCAACCTCCCCCTCATTCTAACTTTCGCTTTGATCGCAGTCTTTTTTGCCACTGCAGTTACTACATCTTCTGACACTTACTGGCACATGTCTGTAGGCCGTGAAGTTGCCCAGACTAAAAACATTCCAACACAAGATAATTTTACTTATGGCCAGAAGGATAAATCATTCAACTCCACAGAATGGCTCTCGGGTCTCATTTTTTACACATTTTTTCAGAATTTTGGCCAAAATGGCCTCATAACCCTTCGGATTTTGGTCGCTCTTTCAACTCTTTTTGTGCTTTATAAAACTCTCTATCTAATAACCAAAAATCTATCAGTTCAAATATTAACTCTTGAATTTTCTGCATTTATGCTATCTTTCCGCTTCAAAGACAGGCCCGAAATTTTCTCTTATCTACTTGTCGCCTTTACTAACTTTATTTGTCTGCACTATTTTTTCAAGAAAAAACTGCCTGTCATCTATTACCTGTTACCAATCACTTTTCTCCTCTGGCCAAACATGCATCCATCCGTCTACCTAGGGTTTGGGATAATAGGCTTCTATATTATCCTATTCACTTCCAGAATATTACTAAAACTTGATAAATTCAAATCACACGCCAAATTTTTTCTACTCTGTCTAGCTTCCATTTGTCTCTCGTTAGTTCAATTCAAGAGACTGTCAATCATCTTTGATTTTCAAAAACTTCAGGGTCACGACCTCACCGAATTCGGCTCAATTTTAACCGAATGGCAAAGGGCTAAAGGTTATCATCCCATAACCCAAATGTCCTTGAGTTTTTATCTTTATCTGGCATTGTCATTAGCATTTTTGATCCTGTTAATCTATAGCTTTTTCAAAACCAAAAATATTACATCAAACAAAATTCTCTGGACTTTTTACTTTCTGCTTTTGTTAACACCCATTAAACTTTTCAGGCTTGTTCCAATAACTACGCTTTTGGCCACTCCTGCTTTTTTATACATTGCTAAAAACAACTTAAAAAGTTTGCCTAAAATACCGATCATTGCAAAAACATTTGTCGTCTTCATGAGTACTCTACTATTATTTTCGATTATTCAAAAACAAACTCTTGGTAATACCCAGTACCAGCAAATAGTCTTTTACCAGGAAAAATCCGGTGATTCCAGACCGGTTGGCGCCATCAACCGCATTTGGAACGAAAACAATCCCAAATTGGCCGGTGATTTTATAAAAAATAACCTTGAGGCAAAACACCTTTTTACTTCTGCCCAGTGGAATAATTATTTCATCTGGCAAATTCCTCAAGTAAAAGTTTTTGCCGATGCGCTTTTTTACAATCGGGCAAACGACGATTATGAGGCAGAAGACAAAATAAACGCAGGCGCAGATAATTGGAAAGAGCATATCGACAACTATCAAATCGACACAATAGTCATACCGCAGATCTACTTCCCCTTCCAAACCCCTGCCCAGGAACTCCAAAACTGGCAATTGGTCTACATCGACGGAATTTCCAGGGTTTATGCAAAAGAGAACATTATCAAAAACAAAGTTTTTGACCTTTCAATGTTCCACCCGGAAATTTTCGAAAAACAAAAATTTAAAAAAGAAGACGGGCAAAAAGCTCTCAAATCCCTAGATAAGTTGCTATCAACCGACCCCCAAAACGCCTTTGCCAGAACCCAATTGATAGAATCTTATATGGAAAACGATATTCAAAAAGCCAAAAATCTCACCGAAGAGTCACGTCAACTAAGTCCAAACGACCCCTACTACAGCCTCTATCTAGTCAGAATCTACACGAAGCTTGGGCAATGCCAAAAAGCCAAAGATTTTGCCCAGGAAGTCAAATCTAAAAGCTATAATGATTTTTTCATAAATATGGAAATTAAAAACGCTCTTACAAGTTGTCCAAACACAAATTAAAGCTTCAGTAGCTTATCAAATCTTGCCTTGTCTTTGAATGGAACAATAGCCCCGCAGTCCCGCATCGCGGGACGAGGAGCGCAGGACCATTTCCTTAAATTTTCAATAATTTGTCAAACCTTGTCTTATCCTTAAACGGTCCTATAACGGCCAGATTCAATTTACTTGCCGCAAACAAGAATTGGGCAAGTCTATGAATATCACTAACCGTAACTTCGTCAATCCGCTTCATATATTCCTTTAGACTTTTGACTTCGCCTTCTTGCATCTCATCTGCACCATACGCCAAAGCAACTGTTCTTGAGTCTTCCCAGGAAAGAATTAATTTGCCCTTAATATATTCCTTAGCCTTTTTTAATTCTTTAGCGCTAACCGTCGTTTTTGCGATGTTTTTAAATTCCAAAAGTATTACCTTGATCGCCTCATCTATTCGCTTTAGATCCACACCGGCCGATGCCGCCAACGTTCCGGTATCTAAATAACTATCGTGATCCGCCCGAATGTAGTAGCAAAGCCCTCTTTTCTCACGCACGTTTTCAAAAAGCCTCGAAGACATTCCGCCTCCCAAAATTGTTCCCAAAACCGCTGCAGCATATCTGTCTGGATGACCCATCTTAAGACCTCTTACACCAATAACCAAATGCGCCTGATCGGTTTTCTTATAAAATACCAAACTCGCAGGCCTAGTTTGTTTTTCTAAAACCGGTAGATATCCGCCTACGTCGTCAAATGGTTTGTGTCCAAAGTGTTTTTCGACGGTTGCTATTATTTCTTTTCTGTTAAAGTTTCCGGAAACCGCGACCACTATGTTATTTGGTGCATATCGGGCCTTTATGTAGTCCGAAAAGTCTTTTTTTGTAATCTTGCGGATAATCTCCTTTCGTCCACCAATATCCCATCCTAGAGGCTGATCTCCCCACAGTAAATTCTCATAAAGTTCGGCAACCTTACGCATCGGAGTATCCTCATACATATTCAATTCCTCGATGATTACCCCCCTTTCCTTTTCTATCTCTGCCTCGTCAAACTTACTGTTCCATAACATGTCGGCAAGCATGTCCAGCATCAACGGCAAATGTTTAGAAGCAGCTTTAATGTGGTACGCGGTTAGCTCTTTTCCTGTAAAAGCGTTGTAATCGGAACCGATTGCATCTAGTGCATGAGAAATATCCGACGCTTTTGGCCGCCTCTGTGTACCCTTAAAAAACATATGTTCCAGAAAATGGGAAATGCCGTTTGTTTGCTTTGTCTCAAAACGTGAACCTGCTCCACATAATACGATTGCCGTTGCGGATAGAACAGACGGAAGCGGCGCCAGTATTAAGCGCAAACCGTTTTTAAGTGTTATTTTTTCAAAATCTTTCATGAGTAAATTTTAAATTATCTTATCTCAACATCCTCCACTTCCCAACTATAATCATCATAAACCGTCACGACCGCGTATCTTGGTCCCTGAAAATTCCGGTCATTGCTAACCGCGCCAATGGTTGTGATTCTAACACTACTGGAAGATTTTCCACCAGAGGTGGATCGTCCGAAGCCTCCATTAGGGGCGTAGGACGAATACTCAGCAAAAAAATGCAGGTCTCCACTAAAGAACCCATCGACTCGGTTTTCCTCTAAAAGTTCCATGTATCGTTTAGCCTGCTCTGCCACCTTTTCATTTTCGCTTCCCATAACATGTGAACTTTGAGGATGAAATGGTGTTTTATGAGAAAATACAAAACAAAGATTTGGGGTGGCAGTTCTGGAAAGGTTCCCAACAGCCCTTCGACTTCGCTCAGGGTAAACGCTCAGCACTGCTTGTCCTGAGTTTA
>CAYHKI010000051.1:0-7046 GCA_964357165.1 uncultured Gammaproteobacteria bacterium
AATCTTTGTATAAAACAAAGGTGGGTATGATTTGAATGGCAGTAAGTCCAAGTGTAATAGTAATTGAAGAAATAAAAATAAGTATATACAAAATTCTTTTTTGCTCCCATGCCTTTACAATTATGTACAAAAAAGCCGCTAAAAATGCATATATTGCTGTCTGCGGATGCCCTGCTAAAATTGTCATAGTTAAAGCAATTGTAAGTACTACAAAATATCTATATTTTTTAACTGAATTTAAGTTGTTTATTGAGTAAAATATAAGCGGGATCCAAACATAGCTGTGACCTACGTTAACGTTTTCCATCCAAGTAATAAGATAACTAGTGAACATAAATGAAACACCTCCAAAAATTGAAGATGATCTACTTAACTGAAAACTTCTAAGCGCAATGTACATGAATATTCCTGCAAGGAATGGTTGAAGGGTTACAAGAATTAACCATGAATCTTTTGCATTTAGCAGAAAATATATAGAATTTAATGGATAATAAGTTCCAGTTTGGAGATTAGCACTAAGGGGTTGTCCGGAAAAGGTATATGGATTCCAATTAGGAAATTTGCCTTTTGATATCTGATCCATGGCAAATTCTTTCCAAAGGTAAATTTGTCTTATGCTGTCTGCGTTTATTAACTCTTTATGGGTTGTCCACGGATCATATCCTACCCAGCCTCCCGAATACCATGGAAAGTAGAATGACACTAGTAAGTCTCCAGGGATTGGATATTGACCTTTAACAAATACTTTAAAGAATATGAGAAGCGTAATTATGAATATGATAAAAATAGGAAATAATTTATTAGTCAAACTGATCGGCCTTGTTCGTTTACTTTGCTTTTCCATAACTTTTTCCTAATCTTAAAGTTTTTACAATTACTGTAATCAATAATACAAAGACAAGAGGGGTGATCGTCACAGTTGTCATAAACTGGATTGTTCCTATGTGGCTCCAATCACCATAATAAAGGTTTGGTAGATATCTTAGCGTGGCGCCAAAAGATAGGGAAATTGCTGCTGCTGTAAGCCACATACCTGGAATTAAAGCGACAAATGGCAAAGTCCAAAATAGATACCATGGCTGAAACTGAACTTGAGTCGAACCTTTGGAAATAAAGGGGACATCCGGTCCAAAGGTCGAAAATATATAAGTAAATATTCCAAGTGTGATTAAACATAAATATATATAACGTTTGTAGTTTTTTTCCTTGGAGAAAAATGCGTACAAAAGCCAGGGTAAAATTAATATTGGTATGTATTTGATAAAAAAACCTAAAACAAGCATGGACAATGAATGTAGGGTTTTTTTATTAATAAGAAAGTAGATGGATAATAATAGAAAGGTCGCAATTAGTACATCATTATGTGCATTAACAACACCCTCGATTAGAAAAAGCGGGTTTAGAGTGTAAAAAGCTGTACCAAAAAGTAATATTTTAGGATCCTTGTTCTTGAGAATCTTATATATTAAAAGAGTGTTTACCAAATGAAATACACCTATAAATATTTTAAAAGAAAATAATGTCAAAATAAATTTGCCAAACCCAAATGTAAACGGTACTAAACTATAAATTAACCAAAGTGGTCCATAAGGCGAATAGCGATGAGTCCACCTCATAAAACGTATCCAATCATCTGCCGGAAAATCTAACGCTTTATGGGTATATGGATTTAAATGATAAGTAACAACTATTTTTGCATCAAAAATATAGTTAAAAAGGTCTGATGACAAAAAGGGATAAGCAAATATTAAAATAATTACATTACTAATAGAAGAATATTTTAAGTAGGTTAAACCAATTTTATTTTTAAGAAAAAGCCCAAGGTTGCATAAAAATAATGTGAAGGCAAAAACAATAAATAAAATATATATTAGCGATGATTGAGGTCTGTTAAAATATCCCATTTGCTGCATATTGCTTATAAATTGTAAAACAAGCGGATTTTGAGATAATGTTAGATTTAAATCTGTATAGGCATATGAAAATATGGTTAATAAAAAATAGAGGATAATATTCGAACCAAAAAGAAATTTTTCAAGTTTTGACACAGTTTTATTTTACATTAATTAAAACTCAAGGTGAAATAAATAAGATATGTTATGCAGAAACTGAGTATAAACCTTAAAGAAAATTTACTTATAAATTCCCTTAAAGTCATTGATGCGGATTTTAATAACGTCTCTTAACATCCTGAGTGAGTCCTTGATGGGGCTTACTCTTGAAGTACTAACATGGTGCCATATAATTGGTACTTCTTTTATTTTATATCCGTGTTTTTTTGCAATAAACAAAAGTTCTACATCAAAAGCAGTTACTAGGGCTCCTTGAACTTTCTTGCCTTGACCATAAACTTTGAGTTTTGTAAACAGGGTTCTTGCCAAATCCCCTTTGAAAGCTTTAAAGCCTGCTTGAGTGTCCCAAATGCCTCTTACGGCTATAATTTGTACGATAATATTAAAAACAAGGCCCATAAGGTGCCTATGGAAGGGTTCTTTTTCGCGTTTTGCACCCGGTAATTGACGTGAACCGATTACTATATCGTTATCAGGAAAAAATGGGAGTAATTTTTCTATCTCATGCAGAGGTGTGGCTTGATCAAAATCTGTGAATAAAATTATTTCCCCTTCTGATTTTTCTACACCCGTTTTTACGGTTTCGGCCTTACCTTCGTGTGGATTTTTAATAACTTTAACGTTTTTATGTTTTTTTGCAAATTCTTCTGCAAGTTCGGCTGTTTTGTCGTCTGAACCATCATCTACTATCAATATTTCGTAAGAATAGTCTTGTTTTGAGAGATATTTTGGGACCTCGTCTAATGTTCCCTTTATAAAATTGGGTTCTTCGTTGTATGCAGGAATAATTACGCTTAGATAAGGTTTGTCGGACATATTAGTTTATATAATCAATTATGGGACGTTTAGTTCTCTTTGTCAAAGAGATAGATAAGGAGGGCCATTCTAATAAAAAGACCATTTTGCACCTGTTTAAAATATATAGCTCTTGGGTCATTATCTACTTCGGGAGTAATTTCGTTAATTCGCGGAAGTGGATGCATAATAATTGCACCTTTCTTCATTAGGGTTAGGCTGTTTTTGTCTATTATTAGTAGATTTTTGAATTTATTATACTCTTTTGGGCTTTTGAATCTTTCCTTTTGCACCCTGGTTTGATAAATAACATCAGATATACTAAGTGCTTGTTTGAGATTGGAAATTTCCTGATATGAGACTTTTTTTGAGTCTAGAACCTTTTTTATATATGTGGGAATAGCTAAGGCTTTTGGAGAAATGAAGATAAATTTCACATTTTTGAAAAGCGATAGTAAGACAGTTAGCGAGTGGATTGTTCTGCCGTTTTTAAGATCTCCAACCATTGAGATGCTTAAGTCTAAATCTATTTCTTTTGATATTTTTTGTTTATTTTTGAATATTGAAAAAATAGTGTAGAGATCTAAAAGAGCTTGACTTGGATGTTCACCCTTTCCGTCACCTGCATTTATTATTGGAACTTTGGAATAGTTAGCAGCTATTTCTGATGCTCCTTCGTTAAAATGTCGAAGTACTATAACATCTGCAAAAGAATTAACAACTCTGATAGTGTCTTCTAATGTTTCGCCTTTGGCGGCTGATGAAAAATCGGCTGCACTTTCTGTTGTTATCACATTACCGCCAAGTCTTAGCATAGAAGACTCAAAGGATAACCTAGTTCTGGTTGAGGGTTCATAAAATAGGGTCGACATAATTTTCCCTTTTAGGTAATTACTATAGGAATTTTTTGATTGCACTTTATCGGCAATAGTAAATATTTTTTGGATAGTTTTTTTATCGAACTGGTTGGCAGAAATTATATGCCTTAATTTCATCTTGGAAGATTATATTCCTTTTATGGCTGGTCTACCAGCAGGGGATGGTTCGCCTGACCAATGGATAAGTTTATATACCTTAAAATTATATTCTGGTAAATCCCATTCATTTTCTATTTCTGCCCTCCCGAATCCGGCAATTTCCCATATTGGGTGACCAAGTGGTGCGCACTTTGCTGACTCACAGACAACTAAAAGTTGGTCTGTAATGATTTCCTCAAGTGGTTTTGGCTTTTGGTTTTTTATTTCCAAAAAATACCTATATGCATGGTCTGAATTGCCATCTGAGATTAGGGCAAAATTATATGGTTTATTTTCTGTTTTTTCTAAAACAA
This sequence comes from uncultured Gammaproteobacteria bacterium, assembly GCA_964357165.1. Lineage (GTDB taxonomy): Bacteria > Patescibacteriota > Microgenomatia > Curtissbacterales > GWA2-41-24 > CAYHKI01. The sequence goes on from CAYHKI010000051.1 coordinate 4,198, forward strand.
GATTTACAATTTTCTGGGTTTGATAGATTAATCTATTAGGTTGCGATAGGTAAAATCCATGTTTAATGAAAAATATGACAATGGTAATACAAATTACGATTGAAGCTATTTTGAATATGTAATTCCTCCAGCCTATGGATAAAACAAGTCCAGCTAGTAGAAAAGGAGCAGGATATAATACTTCAAAATAATAGTCGAATAATGTTCCTTTATATGAATTAAGAAAAACTAGACCACCTATTAACCAAATGATAGCAACAGAAAAGACATAAAACTTTTCTTTATTTTTTCTGTTTAAGATAAGTCCGACTATGGCACCTGAAAAAAGTGTCCAAAAAGCGATTCTAGTATAAATTGTTCCGGTGTAAGATGAGATATGTTCTAATAATATATTCCCTAAATTTGGTGTTGACCAAACAATATTTGAAATTTTTATTCCAACTGTAGAGCCGCGTGTTACAAATTCTAATATTGTTCTAAAGTTTGGAAAATTATGTTTTATTTCAAAAAATAAAAACGGTGAAAATGTTATTAAAAAACCTAATAATGAAAAAAGGACAATTTTGGGTATTTTTTTAAATTCACCACTTAAAAGTATTAAAATTACGGTAATAGGTGCCAATATTAAAGCCAAATAATGAAGTTGAACTGCAACACCTAAAGCAGCACCTGCCCCTAAAAAATAGATATCTTTTTTTCTGATTATACCTTTGTATATTAGATAAATTAAAAGTAAAGAAAAAAATGGTAATGGGTTTGGATTCCATGATGATCTGGAATATCTAACTACTAAAGGAGCACAACTATAAAGAGTCGATGCAATAATAGCAGGCCAAAACCCAACTGCATTTTTTAAAAACTTATAAAGTAAAATTACAGTTGCTAATCCGATTATTGCAACCATATATGAGGGACCGATTGGGTCGAAACGCCATAGGAACAAGAATGGGGCAGCCATCCAGTAGTAAATTGGCCCTAGATAAAAACCTCCAACAGATGCTGAAGGTCCTAAAAATGGTATATTACCTTTTGTAAATATTTCTCTTAAAACCAACATGTCCCTGCCCTCATCACCAAGAAATACCATGTAATCTTTGATATGCCAAAACCTAAAAAATATAGCGAATAAGATTAACAGAACAAGAATGAATAATTCTAAATGTTTTTTAAAAAAGGGCATGAAGTAAATAATGTATTATTAATTTTCTTTGATCGGTTTTTCTTTCCAGATCCAAAGAATATTTATGGCATAGTTAACAAATAAACCTATGACAACACCAACAGCTAACCCAACTATTTTATCGAGTTTTAGATAATGTACAAAGATTTGAATTGTAAAGATCGAGATTATTGGACTTGCAATTGAACTAAGATTAAATTTAAAAAACCGAAAAAGTGCCAGGCCTTTATGTGACCTGTTTTTAAATGTCCAGCTTTCGTGCGCAATAAAGTTAAAAACAATCGCAATCTCATTTGAAATAATTGATGCAAAAAATAATCTATCTAAATAAGCGAATAGAAATTTTTGACCAAAACCGACTGGAGGAAGAAAGTTTAAAATTGGTGTTGTGAGTATTTTTACAGAAAATATTTGACCATCAGATAAAAGCCCCAAAACTATTGCATTAATCATAAAACTTATGGTACCAACAAGTAAAAATTTGATAAATATTGCAGATTTTTCTAAACGTACTTTTATTCCAAATTTAAGTACATCGAAAGTATAAGATATAATTTTTGCTTTAGAATAACCTTTTTTCCGGTCCTGGAAAGTAATTGGGATTTCCTTAATTTTTGCACCTGCTCTGATCGCACCATAAAGGAAGGCCGGTTGGATGATATATGTTTTGGATTTCCAGGGTATTTTTTTGAAATCAATTTTTTCAAAAATATTTTTATTAAAAACCCTGTAAGAATTTGTATACTCAGCAATAGCAAAAGTGCCCCAACAAATTTTGCAGAATAGTGCTGATCCTCTGGTAAAAAGTCTTCTGTGCCAACCTAAAAGGTTTTTGCCTCCTTTTATGAGCCTTGAACCAATTACAAGATCATAACCTTTTTGAATATAGCCAACCATTTCTGGCAAGGTACTCGGGTCATGTGACATATCTCCATCGAGTTGGGCTAATAAGTCTGCTTTCAGACGATCAACAGCAAACCTGTGGCCTTTTACAATTCCAATTCCTAGCCCTTTTTCTTTAACATCCAAGTAATGTACTTTGGGATTAGTTTTTGAAATATTTTTTACAATTTGTCCTGTTCCATCTGGTGAATGACTGTCTGAAACTAACACATGAAGATCTACTTCGGGAATTTTTTTACTTTGGGCAAGTACCTTTTTTATTACCTCTTCTATGTTATCTTCTTCGTTGTAAGTCGGAATGTTAACAACAAGTCTCATTTTGAATTTTTCTTGAGAAGTTGTAAGTCTTGATCTACCATCATTTTTACTAGTTGTTTAAAAGAAACTTTAGGTTTCCAATTTAAAATTTTACGGGCTTTTGTTGCATCACCGATTAAAAAATCAACTTCTGCTGGACGCATAAATTCTTTGGATATTTTTACATATTTTTTCCAATTATTTTCTCCTATTGTTTCAAAAGCAACTTTAACGAATTCCTCTACTGAATGGTTTTCTCCTGTTGCAATGACATAATCGTCAGGTTTTGGCTGTTGTAACATTAACCACATTGCCTCAACATAATCGCCGGAGAAACCCCAATCTCGTTTGGCATCCAAATTACCTAAAACTATATGATCTGATATACCAAGTTTTATTTTTGCAACTCCATGAGTAACTTTTCTAGTAACAAATTCTAATCCCCTTTTTGGTGATTCATGATTAAAAA
>CAYHKI010000052.1:0-7023 GCA_964357165.1 uncultured Gammaproteobacteria bacterium
AGGGGGTGACATTTCTAAATGGCAGAGGGGTGACATTTTCATCTGGCGTTGACATAAATAAAACACTGACTTGACATCATCGCCCAAAACAACCAATACTTAATTTAGATTTCAAAACTTTACACTCATGAATAAAATAAATAAACTGTCTGTAATTATCCCTGCATACAATAAAGATACCGAAGTCTTCCGGGTTGTCTCCAATATAGTCCACGAACTTAAAAAGCTACAACATCCTTGGGAAATCATAGTTGTTGACGATGCTTCGCGCGACAGTACACTTCGAGAAGCCGTCAGAAGCAAAGCATTCAATGGTAACACCCAAAATATAAAGATCTTTTCCTACAACCTTAACCAGGGCAAAGGTTTTGCCCTCTATCATGGATTTAAACAAAGTTCGGGCGACACAATAGTTTTTGCCGATTCCGATCTAGATCTTCCTGCTGCCAATCTTCCATATATCATCAAAAACTTTGCAAAAAGCAACGCCCATATTGTCATAGGATCCAAAAGGCATCCGCTTTCAAAGGTAAATTACCCATTATTTCGAAAATTCCAAAGCAAAACTTACCAAATCTTGGTAAAAACGTTATTTAACCTGAATGTTTCCGATACTCAAGTCGGCCTTAAAATCTTCAGGCGAGAAGTGCTAAAAGAATGTTTTCCTAGGATAGTTGTAAAAGCATTCGCTTTTGATTTGGAACTTTTAGTCGTAGCAAACAAACTTGGATTTTCCAAAATAGAAGAATCACCAGTTGTTCTAAATTATAACTTTTCACCAACCATTAGACTTTCGTGCATAAAACAAATTTTAAACGATACTCTAGCAATTTTCTACCGAAAACATTTCCTAAAGTATTACGACAAGCCCCATTATCAACTGGAAGAAAATAATATTGTCACAAACTACCCCTCTGCATCGGTCACAGTCTAAACCAATTAAATTCCAACAAGTGGTAATATTGTCACAAATAAATTCATATGAATATATTGTGGCTTTCATGGCGTGATATAAAAAATCCCCAGAGTGGCGGTGCCGAAAAAGTAGCTATAGAAGTTGCAAAAAGGATCGTTCGTGACGGTTCAAATGTCACCATCTTCACTTCAAGATTTGAAAATTCTAAACCAAAAGAAATAATAGATGGTGTCAATATTAAAAGAAAAGGCAACCAGTTAACATGTCGATTATTTGCATTTTTATATTATCTGAAGAACCCAAACTTCGATATCGTTATCGACGAAATAAATACTATTCCATTTTTCACTAATTTCTACGCTAAATCTAAATCTATAGTATTAATCCATCAACTGGCCAAAGAGTATTGGTTTAAACAAACAATTTTCCCACTAAATATCATAGGTTATTTTATAGAACCTTTCTGGTTAAAACTTTATAGGAATTTCCCAACACTCGCCCTTTCCAACTCCACTAAAGTAGATCTAATAAAACTTGGTTTTAGAAATGTCAGTATTTATCGAATCGGGCTGGACATCAAACCCCAACTTATCACTAAAAAAGAAAATTTGATTCTATTTATTGGCCGTCTTATTCCAGCCAAGGGCCCCAAAGACGCGATCAAAGCTTTTTCAATCATACATAAATCTATTCCCGATTTAAAACTATCTGTTATAGGAAAAGGTCATCCTAAATTTATAGGCTCTTTAAGAGAATTAATCATAAAGTTAAATCTTGAAAAATCCGTCAAATTGGAAGGTTTTGTAAACCAATCAAAAAAATTGGATTTATTAAAAAAAGCAAAAATTATCCTCATTCCATCAGTAAGAGAGGGCTGGAGTTTAGTCGTTCCCGAAGCCAACGCCCTAGGCGTAATTCCAATTGGTTACAACGTTCCCGGCCTCAAAGACTCGATTCAAAACGGCAAAACCGGACTACTTTCAAAACCTAATCCACAAAATCTCGCTGATACCGCCATAAAACTTCTCTCGAACACAAAACTGCAAAAAACACTTTCCTCTAATGGAGTTCTGTGGGCAAAACAATTTAATTTTGAAAAAACCTATCAAAGTTTCAAAAAAATAATTGTAGACAATTAATATTTCTATAAATTTATGTTAGGATTCCCCAAAGAAAACAACAAATAATTTATGCTTAAATCTTATCTGACGAATACTTGGAGAGACAGCGCCATACTCAATAATCAAATTCTAAAATCCTTAATAACACCTGCCAAAAAAGCAAAAATTCTTGACATCGGTGTCTACAGAGCCGAACTTATTCTAGATAGAGTAAATAACATCAAAAAACCAGAAATATTCGCGGTAGATCTTGATAGTCAAGCTATCTCCTCATGCAAAAAAATGGGCATAAAGGCAAAAAAATATAATATTGAAAAAGGCCTGCCATACAAAACCAACTATTTTGACATTGTTTCGGCAAACCAAATCGTCGAACATTTAGTAGACATTGATATGTTTTTTTCGGAAATTAACAGGGTTTTAAAACCAAACGGCTATGTTATTCTCTCCACCGAAAATCTATCTTCCTGGCATAATCTTTTTGCACTATTACTAGGATGGCAAGCTTTTTCTCAGCACATTTCAACCAAAAAAAATGTCGGAAACCCGCTCAAGCTAAACCTGGAAATAGGCGGAAGTAAGCACGATTGTCACCTCCAAATTTTTACACCAAGAGGCCTATGTGATCTTGCTCAAATGTACAATCTAAAAGTTGAAAAGCGATTTGGTGCAGGCTATTACCCTTTTCGGGGAATTCTATCAAAATTATTGTCCAGAATAGACTCAACCCACAGCGCATTTATTGGAATCAAGGCAAGAAAAATATAAGGGCAATGAAATCAAATCTTCAAACTATCAAATCAAAACAAGGTGAAGTTCGCTACAGATCTCAACTGGTCACGCAATATCAAAATAAAAAAATTCTTTTCGAAAACGAACCAAATCAAAAAGAAATAATCAAGGCTCTCAGGCAAAGGATTAAATCAACTAAATTAGATTTCATTTTCCTCAGGAAATATCAAATCAAGTTTTCCCCATTTCTGGAAATCGGAGCAGAATTTGGACATCGTACAGCAATTGTTGAAGAAACTTACAAAGCAAAAGGTTTTGCTCTGGATATTTCCCTGGAGAGCCTCCGACTTGCACCCTACTTTATCAAACAACTTAAACTCAAAAAAATACCAGAGCGAATTTGCGCAGACGCTTACAATCTCCCATTTCAAGATAATTCACTTAACTTCGTTTTTTGCTACCAATCACTCCATCATTTTCCCAACCCAAAACCAATAATTAAAGAAATTCATAGGGTACTAAAACCTGGAGGGCATTTTTTTGTTAATGAAGAACCAATCAGTCAAAGCTTCAACCTTAATCTTTGGCGAAGACCAACAAAATTAAGGTTATGGGAAAAAATATTAAAATATTCCCTCATCCTTCCCTTTATTTCCAAAATTGGCAAAACAGAAACAAATCATGGAATCCTGGAAGAAACCTTCAACCTTAGAACATGGGAAAAATCACTGGAAATTTTTAAAAATGCGACAGTCTGGATAAACGCTTATAAATATGGACCCGAAACCATAGTAACAAAAAATTCCAAATCTGGGTGGTTAAAACCTAGTTTTTCAACTTTCCCTTTTATTTTTACCCTTGGTGGAGGAATAAAAATTCTTACCCAAAAGAACAATATTCCCACCGATAAAATTTCAGACAAAAATCAAGGTATTCTTTCGTGTCCTACATGCCTAAAAACATTGAACACCAACCTTGTTTGTCCAAAATGCAACACTAGATATCCTACCGTCAAAAAGATTAAACTTCTACTGGACAGAAAACTAATGAAGAAACTCTACCCCCGCATATAAAAGACTAAAATATAAATCTGTCCAAAATACCTAATGTGATCATAAAGACTTACATATCAGAAATAAAGAAAGAAAAAAAACTAATTAAAAATGCAACATTTATGTTCTCGACGAGTATTGTTAGCGCTTTTTTTTCCATTCTATCAACTTTAATCTTTTCCAGGTTTTTAGGACCCTCCGGCTATGGACTCTTTAAGATTGCAATGGGGCTTGCAGCAACGGTAGCCTATATACTAGATATCGGTGTTAAATTTCTGCTTCCACGTTATATCACTGAATTTGAAGCAAAAAAACAGCCAGAAAACATCGCTCATCTTCTTGAAAAAACTCTATTAATAAAAGCGGCTATTGCTATTTTTGTGATCATAATTGCTGGTTTTCTTAATCAATCAATATCGCAAATATTTTTTCACTCAAACGATCTGGAAATTTTAGTTTGGCCAACAATAATTGTCTTTATCGTCATTTTTCTGGATTTAATTATTCCAATACTAATTGGATATCAAAATTTCAAACTGGTAGCATTAACATCAATACTAGTACCATTAAATCATATAATTTTTGGTTTGCCATTGGTTTATTTTTTAGGCATTAGAGGGCTTCTTATCGCAGCATCCCTAGCATTTATATCCGGAAGCGTTCCCGCCATAAGATTTATCATAAAAAAAGCAAAAAGAGACTTAGCGATTGCGTTTGATCGGTTAAAAGCACAATTGCACTTGCCACCACCGTCATTACCAGGATATTATTATTTCCTAATTTTAAAAACTTTATAAACAGAATTGAAGCAAAAGGAATCATTGCAAACCCAAGAAGTCCTCCATTACCATACATAACCGTCAAAAAAGATTTTGCAGAAGCTAGTTCAAATGACGACAATCCTTGACTTAAATGGGAAAGGACAAAAATAGGCACAGGTGGCAGTATATATATTAAGGTAGCCAATATAGAGGAAACTTGTCTTTTTGTCAGTTCCCGCACAAAAAGATAAACCCCAGCGGTCGAAATCATAAATGAACCCATAAAAAGCACTCGCACAATTTCCTCAGATCCGAAGCCAAAGGTCGAAAAAATTGAAATGACCCACGGAATCAATGGAACAGAAAATGCCTCTTCGAAATTAATCTGTGAAACTATCGGCCAAAGAACTATAAAAGAGAATAAAAACAAAAAAAGTCCAAAAATAAGTGTAATCTTGTCTAAAAGTTTTACATCGTGAACTTTAATGTTTTTACTTTTATCGCTGAACCAAAAATGCGATCTTTCGGGAATTCCTTGCTGCTCGTCCATCTCTATTAATTTTATACAGTCAAACGAGGCTAGCACAATAGCTAGAATTTATGATATTTAAATTCACGCCTAACAATTCTTATAAGCTATATGACAACAAGAAGAACAAGACCTATAGACAATTTACTATTGTAATTCTTCTTGACTTGGAAAAATACAGCCTCAAATACAAAAAGTTAAGTGTGAATTACTCGAGGGATGAATCCAAAAATATCAGAAGCCGCTAGCCCCTCACCATAATGTTGCGCCGCCATTTCCCCTGATTTTCCGTTAATATAGGCAGCCACGTGTGCTGCTTCGAATAAACCGACCCCACGGGCCAGCAGTGCCGCCGTTATACCTGTTAAGACATCCCCAAACCCACCTTTTGTCATATAAGCCGTGCCGGTGTTATTGGTAATTGTACTCTCCCCGTCCGTAATAATATCCACGTTCCCCTTAAGAAGAACCACTGCTTTGTATTTTAAGGCAGCCTCTTTGGCAGCAGTTAGCCGACTTTCAAACTCCTGGCCTACACTCTTCCCTCTTCCCAAAAGAATTGCCAACTCACCCATATGAGGAGTCAATACCAATTGTTTGCCTGCAACAACCTTTGGATTTTGTGAAATGGCAAACAATGCATCCGCATCTAGTACCATCGGTATTGTAATTTTTGAAATTAGCTTATTTATGGCAGCCACGGTAAGTCTATGCCTACCCATTCCCGGCCCCAAAACCACGCTATTAACCTTTCTAATAAGCATAAGATCTAAAATATCCCGTATATGCCTACTTGTCAGATAATCTCCCTTTAAGGGATAAGTTATAAGGTCACAGAGTGTATGTGAAGCTACATCTGCAGCCCTTGCCGGCGCTGCAACTGTAACCAAATCGGCTCCCGACCGAACAGCTGCAACAGCAGCCAGTGTCGCCGATCCTGAGTAAAGTTTAGACCCGCCAATTACTAGAACACTACCAAAGTTGCCTTTGTGAACGTTTACAGATCTGGGTGAGTAAATTTTAGAGAGATCCATGGACAGTTAATGCGAAAAGCTAAATGACGAACGACTAACGCATAAATATTTAGCGTTAGACTTTAGTCCTTAGACGTTTAGCGATTAAAAGATGTATAACAGAAAATGAAATTTGGTTCAATGATTACTTTTCTAATTCTTTGATCAGGCCCCGAACATAATCCACTTGTTCATCTCTGGTCTTTTTCCCCATCTCAAATGGGTTCAAATCCAAACAAAATCTAACATCTGAAGAAATTTTCCCTTTAACAAAGTTCATAAAATCCCAAAATTCATCGTCATCAGCTAAAATCAAACCATGATCCCCTTTAGTTCCAGAAAGATGTAATGTTCTTAAATGTTTCTTGAATTCGTCTTCCAGCTCAATAAAATCACGATAAGGATCAACTCCGGCTCGATACGCATGGTCAACACCCATAATTACCCCTTCCAAACCAAATTGCTTTACCACCTTTAAGGCTCTTCTCGGATCACGTTCCGCCTCTACCTGTTCAGGTTTTTTTCTTGGATAATCCAAATCATTTTCCACCCAAATATATTTTGCATCGCCACGAATCTTAGCTAAAGTACCTCTTTTCCCAGCTTCCTCAATAATATTCACATGCGCATTTAAACCAGCCCCTAAATTGCCAGCCATCCTAGTCGCAAACCTATTTTGAACCGTAGTGGTCATAGCAGAAACTGCAGAAGCAATAACACGATCCTTCAGTGTCCCTGGTTCCTTGAAAACCGAGGTATAAAAATAATTCTTGAATGCCAAAGGTAAAGAATAATGAAAAGGTAAGTGAATTCGTTCAACCGGTACCGATCAATATTCCTTTTGCCAACTTCGAATTTTATCCTCAATGAATCTGCCAGCCCCCAACGGCAATCCATAA
>CAYHKI010000053.1:0-7020 GCA_964357165.1 uncultured Gammaproteobacteria bacterium
ATTGGAGCGCTTGCTGTTTTTGGTTTAAAGTTAGGTGCAAATATTGGAGAAAGAGCAGCTAGGCCACTTACAATTATTAAAGCTCTATTTGGCAACATTCTTTCTGACACAACATTGAATTTAAATGAAATATTGAAAACTAACAAGACATTGACAAATTAGAACTTTGTGCTTTACAAAATATTTTAGTTGTGATCTAATTAGTAAGTTATGGGATTATTTGAAGGAGCAAAAGAAGGATTGAAGAACTTAATAGCAAGAAAACCCACACCTCAAGAACAACAGGTGAATACAGGCGGAGTTATGGAGCCTTTTGCACCACTAACATCGCAAGTTCCCCCAGCGCCTGCAGAGGCACAACCAACGTCCACACCAACCCCGGAACCGACTTTAGCTGCTGTGTACCCAATAAACCCAATGTAGGTGAATCTGCGACGCCTGTAATAGGCGCAACGCAAAGTCTTGAGCAACCAGCGGTTGTACCACCAACTAACACATCTTCAGATCAGCAAGCTGCGTAAATTTACTTAATTTTTGAGAATTTGTATGTGTGATTTATCGCTTCGGCGACTGCTTGCCTTTGCGGGCTTTTTGGGCGCGGCCGTATTTGCGGCGTTCTTTGACGCGAGGATCGCGCGTTAGAAGTCCTGCCTTTTTGAGAGTTGGACGGAACTCGATATTTGCTTTGATGAGAGTATTTGCAAGACCATGGATTACTGCATCTAATTGGCCTTTTTTTCCAGATCCTTCTACTTTTACAGTGGCATAATATTTATCTTCAGTTTTAGTAAGAATAAAAGGTCGCGTATAAAGAGATTTGGAAACGGCAGATGGAAAATACTCGCTTATTGGTTTTTCGTTGACAATAATCTCACCCTTACCGCTAAAAAGTCGGACTCTGGAAACGGCTTCTTTTCTTCTGCCGTGGGCGTAAATATAAGGTTTTATATTTTTATTATTCTTTTCTACTTTTGTTTTTTCCATTTTTAACTCTCTTTGGCAACTTTAGTTATAAATTTATCTTTGTGCGGATGATCTGTGCCTTCGTAAATATGCAGTTTTTTTACCATAATTTTTCCCATTCTTGTTTTAGGAAGCATACCAATAATGGCGTTTCTTAGAAGTGCCGTTGGCTTATGAGCTCTTAGTTGGGCTGCTGTTTTAGAATAAAGTCCACCCGGGTACCCGGAGTGGTGATAATAGATTTTTTGGTTTTCCTTTTTACCACTTAAAACAATCTTTTCGGCGTTGATAACTACAACATAATCTCCCATGTCTAAGTTGGGTGAATAAATACTTTTATTTTTGCCCATTAGGCTCATGGCAATTTCTGCAGATAATCTTCCCAGTATCTTGTTATTAGCATCGATAAGTTGCCAATCTCTTTTGATATCTTTTTGTTTTAAGCTTTTCATAATTATTTTTTATCTTTTATTTTTGCGTCTTTTTTGATCTTAGGCTTTTCGACCGCTTTAGATTTTACTTTTTCTTTACCCTTTTGTTTTCGTTTAATACTTTTGGCTTTTATTTTAATTTTTGAATTCACAATTTTAGATTTATCGAAATTAACAAGTTGTATTTTGGCCATAGGCGCATTATCACCAACTCTTGATGAAAGTTTAATAATCCTTGTATAACCACCGTTTCTACCGGAAAAACTGGGTGCAATCTCTTTAAAAAGTTTATTAATACTCTCACCAGTCAAAGAAGAAACTGCTGCCCTGCGAGAAGCTAGTTTGGTCTTTTTTGCCTTGGTGATTATTTTTTCGGCGTGACTTTGTACAAATTTAGCTTTGGCTTGTGTTGTAGTAATTTCTCCACGCAAAAATAACGAGTTCGTCAAATTGTTAAGTAAGGCTTTACGGGACTTTATGTCTCGGCCTAGCTTTTTACCTGCTACTTGATGTCTCACTTTGTATCAATTCCCCTCTCACGAAGCTTTTCTTCCACTAAAGCGATAGACTTTGGACCAAGATTCTTCATCTTTACAAGTTCTTTTTTATCCTGATCTAAAAAATCGCCTATTGTTTCGATCTTGCCGCTTTTGAGACTATTTGTAAGCCTAACTGGTAAATCTAATTCCTCGAGAGAAGTTTTCAAAACATCGTCCGTTAAGACAGCTGCAACTTTTTCTGTTTCGGCCTTTTGCTTTTTGGCAACCTGCTTCGGTTCATAAATAGTAGAAAAATGATCTACTAAAATTTTTGCTGCTTTTTTAAGTGCCTCTGATGGTTTAATACTTTCGTCTGTAGTGATTTCCAGCGTCAATTTGTCGTAATTTGTAACCCTACCAACACGAGTTGCTTCTACGTGATAATCAACTTTGGTAATTGGTGAAAAATTGGCGTCCAGAGTTATAAGTCCGATTTCACCTGTTTTTCTCTCTGCTGCAAGCGAATAACCACTACCAGTTTCTGCAACCATACTAGCAGTAAGTCTGGCTTTTGGATCTGCTAAGTGAGCAAGGATTAAATCTGGGTTAACAATCTGGGCTCCTGCTGAAACTTCGATATCTTTGGCTTTAACCTCTTTTGGTCCTTTAACGTCAAGTGAGAGTTTTACTGGTTTGTCGGAAGTTATAGTAATCCTAACTTTTTTAAGGTTTAGAATAAATTCGACAATATCTTCAGACATACCTGACAAGGCACTGAATTGGTGACGAACTCCTGAAATTTTCACCTGACTAATTGCCGCTCCAGGTAATGATGTTAATAGTACTCTTCTTAGCGAATTTCCAATCGTATGCCCATAACCTTGGTCTAATGGTTCAATAACAAACTTTCCAAAATCTGCTGTTTCTTTTTCGGTCTCGACTGCTATTTGAGATAAATCTAACATTTGAATTCACCCCCTTTGATAATTCCCATATTTATTAATTTATTTTTTTTATTCATTTTTTTTTGCACTTGTTATTGCGAGAGCTTGTTTCACTCGCGTTCGCTAACGCGAAAATTCGCAATGCTCATGTTCCCTAACGCGAAAGCTTGCTTCGCTCGCGTTCGCTAACGCGAGTAGAATTCGATTATTAGGCTTTCGTTAATTTCTATATCTATATCCTCTTTTTTGGGCATGGATTTAACCTTGCCGACTGTAGCTTTTCTCTCAAGCCAGACTGGCAGTGTTGAATCTTTAGATTCCTCTAGTAACTTTTTAATAAAGTCAAGATTTGAAGTCTTATCGGAAAGAGAAATTACGTCTGATATTTTAACATTATATGAAGGGATAGTCACTTTTTTACCATTAACAAAAACATGACCATGAGAAACTAGCTGTCTGGATTGATAACGGGTTCTTGAAAGATTTAGCCTATAGACCACATTATCCAATCGAGTTTCCAGGGTTTCTAGAAGAGCTTCGCCTGTTGCGGTTTTTGTTTTTGCTGCATTTTCATAGTATTTACGAAATTGACGTTCGAATATGCCATACATTCTTTTGACCTTTTGTTTTTCTCGGAGTTGAATTCCATATTCAGAAAGCTTTCTTCGACCTTTTTGTCCATGTTGACCTGGAGGACCTGCATTTTTTTTGGTCACTGGGCATTTTGGCAAACCACATATGGCAACGCCTTCTGCTCGACAAAGTCTATGTTTTGGACCTGTATATCTTCCCATTTTTACACCCTTCTCCTTTTTTTTGCACGAGGGCCATTGTGCGGGATCGGTGTGACATCAGAAATCATGGTTATGTTCAAACCGGCTGCTTTGAAAGCACGAATACTGGCATCTCTGCCCGGGCCCGGACCTTTGACGTAAATTTCGATTGATACGGCTCCCATTTCTTTGGCTTTTTTGGCAACAGTTTCTACAACCGTGGTTGCAGCATATGGTGTCGATTTTCTGGCTCCCTTGAAGCCGGCTCCGCCAGCTGAACCCCAGGTTAAGGTGTTACCGGTAGAATCGGTTAATGTTACCAAGGTGTTATTAAAAGTTGCCGTCACATATGCTCTTGTGTGGGTAACTTTTTTTGCTATGTTTTTGCTTTTTTTTACAGTTTTTGTTGGCATATTATTTTATTTGGTTGCCGGACTCATTTTAGCTACGACTTCTTTTCTGACAGTTCCGATGGTCAAGCGCTTACCACGCTTTGTTCTGGCGTTGACCCTAGTTCTTTGACCACGAACCGGTAAGTTTCTGCTGTGTCGAATGCCACGGTATGCCCCAATTTCTTGAAGCCTTTTAATATTACCTTGAACTTCTCGCCTTAAGTCTCCTTCAACTTTGAATTTTTCAACAGCTTTTTGAAGTTTATTTACCTCGTCCTCTGTTAAGTTTTTAGTTCTTTTGTCAGGATCAATACCGCAATCTTTTATTATTTTTTTGGTCAAAGTCAAACCAATACCGTATATATAGGGAAGCGACGCTTCAATTCTTTTTTCGTTTGGCAAATCTACTCCAGAAATTCTAGCCATTATCCTTGACGTTGCTTGTGACGTGCATTAATGCATATCACGTACAACCTGCCCTTTCTTTTGACAATTTTACAATTGACACATCTTTTTTTAACACTTGCTTGTACTTTCATATTTTTATCTTTCTCTATAAGTTATGCGGCCCTTAGTTAGATCGTAAGGAGTCATTTCTATCTTTACCCTGTCACCTGGTAAAATCCTTACATAGTGTATCCTCATCTTGCCAGACAGGTGGCATAGAACAACTGTATCTTCATTTATATTAGGCAGTTGGCCAACAGGTATATTCACCCTAAACATTGTGTTGGGTAAGGCTTCTATAACTTCTCCTGATACTTCTATTACTCCTGCTTTTGTCATCGATCTAAACTGTTATTTTACCTAATTTATAGGTACGGCGTCAACACTATAGGGCCATTTTTGCTTATTGCTACCGTTTTTTCAAATAAACCGCCTAAACTACCGTCTACTGCTGAAATTGTCCAGCCGTCATTTTCGATTGCCACTTTTCCGGATCCTGACGTATAAATAACTTCAATCGCAAGAACCATATTTTCCAATATTATTGGCCCAGTTTTTGGCTTACCAAACCCAGGTATCATCGGATCCTCATGTAGTTCACGGCCGACTCCGTGCCCTGTTAAGCTCTTAACAATAGAATATCCAGCACCTACTATTGAATCTTCTATGGTTGAGGATATGTCCCCAATATGGCCGCCAATTATTGCTTTTTTTATGGCCATATTTAATGTTTCCTCACCAACTTTTAAAAACTTTTTATTCTCCTTCGAGATCTTGCCAACCGGTACTGATATTGCAAGATCGCTGTGATATCCTTTGTATAGTGCTCCTATATCAATTCCTAAAATATCGCCATTTTTTAGTATTCTCTCGTTTGGAATACCATGCACTACCTGTTCGTTTATTGTAGTACAAATTGTATATTTGTAGTCCTCTACGGTCATGAATGACGGTTGAGCACTGCGATTATTGATTTCTAAATGTGCTATTTTATCTAACTCTCTACAATTTACGCCTACCTTAACGTTTACTAGTACTTCTTTTAGAGCCTGGGCGCAGATCATTCCCGCAGTCTTCATTATTTCTATTTCCGCGTCTGTTTTGACAATACCCGATTTAGATTTTTGCATTCGCTTCGTAAGCTTTTTTAACATCTGCGCTTACGTCTTCTATAGTCTGGTCACCATTTATTTCTATTAGAATTCCTTTTTCTTTAAAGTGATTGATAAGCGGTTCCGTTTTTTGATGATAAATTTCAAGCCTTTTTTCAAGAGCCTCTTTGGTGTCGTCGTGTCTTGACCGCAGCGATAATCTTCTTATGCCTTCATCTTCTGTAATATTTATATAAAATACCATATTAATATCAGACTCAAGACCTTTTAGTTGTGCCTCGTTTCTTGGATACGCATCCAACACATAACCGGACTTATATTGTTTTTGTGTAATTATTTCTTTTAAGATTTTGACGGCGATTTCATCTTCGACAAGATTACCGTTATCAATAGCATTTTTTATTTTTTGGCCTAATTCATTTTCTTGATTGGCTTTATCACGAAATATCTGACCCATTCCTATGTATGGAACTTTAAGATGATCGGCTAATGTCTTCGCTTGTGTTGACTTTCCAGAACCTTGGCAGCCTAAAAAAATTATTTTCATAAATTACTTGTCCTTTTTGAAACAAAAGAATCATAATCGCTCATAACAAGGTGAGATCCTACCTGTTTTGATGTTTCCAATATAACTGAAACAACGATCAATAAACTTGTTCCACCTATTAATAAATTTTGAATTCCGGTCATGCTTTGACCTATTGAAGGAAGAACCGCTATTACTCCCAAAAAGATTGCTCCGAATAAAGTAATCCTCAGAGATACATAATCTAAGTACTTTTTGGTTGGAGCTCCTGGCCTGATACCGGGCAAAAAGCTACCTTGTTTCATTAACATTTCTGAAAGCTGTTTCGTATTGAAGGCTACAGTTGTATAGAAATATGTAAATGCGATTACTAATAAGAAATAAATAACGTCATATGGAATTCCACCTGGTTGAATAAATCTTTGAAGATCCTGTGAAAATTTTGCAATAAATTCATTTGGTGATTTTTCTAGAAAACGAGCAAGGGTGCTTGGTAATAAGATTAATGACACTGCAAAAATTATTGGGATAACACCGGCCTGATTAAGTCGCAGAGGGATATAACTTGTTGTAACTGGGGCACTACCACCGCTTCCGCGCCTTGAATAGTTAACCTTGATTGGTCTTCTGGCTTCTGTAACGATAACAATCGATACAATGACCAGAACTGCCATTATGGCAAAAATGATGATGTTTCTTGTTTGAGTGGCATCAAAAACAGAAACTTGCTGGAAAAGAGTTATGGGTAGTCGTCCGGCAATTCCTGCTAAAATGATCATTGAAATGCCATTTCCAATACCATTTTCTGAAATGAGTTCTCCAAGCCACATTAAAAATATAGTGCCGGCTGTTATAGTAACTACTAAAGTTAGGAGCGTTAAAGTACTTACGGATGTTAGTATGTTGGAATTTTGCAGAAGAATATAAATTCCAAATGCCTGGACTGCCGCCAG
>CAYHKI010000054.1:0-6967 GCA_964357165.1 uncultured Gammaproteobacteria bacterium
ACAACTATTCAAATAGTAGAGGGCCAGGGACGCATTGTCAATACCGAAACCGATAAAATTATGAAGCTAAAGTTCGAATCCAGTTAGGGTGTGGCTAAATTGAAGAAAAAACTGAAGCTAGATTCTATAAAAAATGGTGTGAGCCCAGATGGATTTGAACCATCGGCCTCTCGTGTGTGATACGAGCGCTCTACCGCTGAGCTATGGGCTCTTATAGTACATTCTACTATTTGTATCTTCAGGCAATTTTAGCATAAAATTATGAAATATGAGTGTAAACGAAGGTGTTATTTCTACATTTAAGGAAATATTTCAAACGGCTTTAATATCTCTGACAATCTTTTTATTTGTTTATATTTTTTTGGTTCAACCTCACAGGGTAAAAGGTGAATCGATGGCGCCAAATTTTGAAGATGGAGAATTACTTCTGACAGAAAAGGTTTCTTATAGGTTTGGAAAACCTAAACGTGGAGATGTGATTGTTTTTGAAGCCCCGGTTGGGAATAAGGTTGATTTTATAAAAAGAATAATCGGAACACCGGGAGATACAGTTGCCGTTAAAAATGGCGAGGTTTTAATTAATAATGTCAAACTGAATGAGAAGTATATAAAAATTGAAACACAAGGTGAAGAGATAAAAAAGTTAGAAACTGATGAATATTTTGTTTTAGGCGATAATAGGGGGGCATCTTCTGATTCGCGTGTTTTTGGGCCCATTAAAAAAAGTGTCATTCGTGGCAGGGTTTGGTTCGTTTACTGGCCAATAATTAAAACTGCAGTATATCGGGGCTTAAGACTAATAAGTGGAATTAATTATTGAATCGCGAAGCCTTTTTACGATACCGGAAGTGTCGTCTAGTTTGCCTTTGGCAACAATATGTAATTTAGATTCTACTCTCGATTGACTGATTTTGACCGTAACTTTGGTCTTTTCTGAAGAAAGTTTTTCGGAAAGTTCTGCTTCATACTTGTCTAATTCATCACTCATTAAACGTAATGTCGGTTTTTGCTGTCTTGGTATAATGTTTTCTCTTGCCTTAAATTTGCGTGCTAATTCTTCTGCTCCTCTTACAGAAAGATTTTTCGAAAGCACTTCTTTATATGCTTCCAGTACCAAATGCGGGTCCTCGAGAGATGCCAATGCCCTAACATGACCTTCGGATGTAGCACCTGAAGCCAAAGCGTCCTTTAACACATCTGGAACTATTAGAAGTCTTAGGGTATTTGAAACATATGGAGCACTTTTGCCGACTTTTACGGCTATTTCTCCGGTTGAAAGACCAAATTCATCTATCAACCTTTTAAATGCCTGAGCGCGTTCAAGTGGATTAAGATCGATTCTTTGAACATTTTCGATGATTGCCATTTCTAACATGCCCTGTGGAGTGGTTTCTTTGATGATGACAGGAACTTTTATTAGGCCGGCAATTTTGGATGCCCGCCATCTGCGTTCACCGGCAATTATTTGATAACCTGCCGGAGTTTTGGCAACAACCAACGGCTCTAGTACTCCATGTTCCCGAATTGAATCTACCAGCTCCGTTAGGGAATCCGCAGTTATAAGCCCTCGCGGCTGCAAGGGATTAGGCTGTAGCATTTCTATTTCTATTTCAAACACTTGATTTTGTTCCACTTAATTTAAGCTATATCGATGAAAGTTTTGCCAAGTTTCTGTCTGAATTTAACAATACCTTCTTTGACTGCAAATATTGTAAAGTCGCGACCAAGTTCTGCGCCGTTTCCCGCGTAAAACTTAGTTCCCTTTTGCCTGACTATAATGCTGCCTGATTTTGCTATTTGTCCGCCAAAAACCTTAACGCCAAGACGTTTTCCTGCTGAATCTCTATTTTTTGCTGTTGCTCCACCGCCTTTTTTGTGGGCCATATGATTAGATTATAGATTTTAGACTATTAATAATAGACCAACTACTAATGTATGAATTTTAACTTGATTTTCACAAGGTGTCAATCGACTAGTAAGTTATGGATTGATGTAGTTCGAGGTTTTTTATGCTTTTAGCGATGATTGTCTCGCTGCAGTTATAACACGATGAATATATTGCATATAAGTAACTTGCCAGTTAATGCCTTTTTCGTCAACGTCTGCTAAAAATTGTTGAACATGGTCATCTGTTGCCACCAAGCCCTCTTCTTGCATCTTAAACAATCGATCACCTAAAGCTTTTGCCTGATCCTGCATCGTTAGGGGTCCAGGTTCGAGAAATGATTTAAGCCGATCTTTTAGTGACCTATGGGGATCAGAGGAATGTGATATCGTTTCGACACTTGGCATTTTTAGCCTTCTATTTTTTCGATCTGGATTTTGGTCTTTGTTTGTCTGTGACCGGTTGTGCGGGTATAACGGGATTTGGATTTGTATTTAACTACCCTTATTTTTTTGTCCCTAAAATCTCCAAGCAATTTTGCCTTTATTTTGGCTTTTTCTATTTTTGGTTTTCCAACTACCAGGGTTCCTTCTTTACTAACAAGAAGAACATCGTCAAACGTAACTGTATTATTGGCGCTGCTTTCTAATTTTTCGACAGCAAGAATTTGTCCTTCTGTAACTTTATATTGTTTTCCACCAGTTCTTAAAACTGCCCACGTATTCATAGTCTCGGAATTTTACCATTTACCAGACGCCTAGATCAATTGCTAACTTCTGTCGCGGTTTATGGCAAAAACCAAACCAAGTAAAAAAAGTGTTGTGATAAGAGAAGAGCCACCATATGAAACCAACGGAAAAGGGATACCGGTTACCGGCAACAGAGCTAGGTTCATTCCAACATTAATTGTAAATTGAATTATTAGAAGTGTAGTAATACCAATTATAATCAGTTGTTCGTAACGTTTTTTTTCACGAGCAATAGAAATTATTCTAGAAATAAGCCAAACGAAAATAGATACTAGAAAGCCGGCACCAATTAAACCAAGCTGTTCGGAAATCGAAGCGAACATAAAATCACTTTCTGCTTCCGGTAAAAATTGCAACTGGGATTGGGAACCTTTACCGAAACCTTTCCCTAAAAGATTACCGGATCCAATGGCGATTTTTGATTGGATAATATTGTAGCCAGTGCCTAAAGGATCCTTTTGGGGACTTATAAATGTTGAAATTCTTTGCTTTTGATATGGGGCGAGAACTTCATAAAATGAAGTAATAAATATAGCGGAGATGATAAACAATAAAATAATATGCTTAAGTTTGAAACCGCTTATTAACACCATCCCAAACCAAATAGCTAAAAACGTTAATGATGAGCCAATGTCTGGCTGTATTAATACTAGTATGAATGGCGGCAGTATCAACAAAAGACTAAGTAGTACGTTATTTATTTCTTTGGCTGACCTCTCCCTAAAAAAAGATGCTAAGGCTAGAATTGTAGAAGCTTTTGCAAGTTCCGAAGGTTGAATCTTAAAAAAACCTAAATCTATCCAGCGAACAGAACCTCTAATGGGATCGCCGATAAAAAAAAGGATTAAAAGAAGCAGAATAGAAACTATATAAAAAACTTTCGAGAAGCTTTGCCAAATATGATAATCCAAATGAGCCACTATATAAAAAATACATAGGCCAATGATCCAATAAATTAATTGGTTTGTAGCAAGACCCTTGCTCATGGAATAGAGGATAAGAAGGGATATTAAACCTGAAGCAATTATTTGGGAAAAGAGAAGCCAATCCCAGGTTTTTCTCATTTATTGCCTTATAATTTCGAGAATGTCTGATTTTATAAGGCTTGATGATAAAGTTTGCTTTTTAATCTCTTGTTCGAATACTTTAGGCCAATTTGGTAATTTTACCGACACAATTTCTGCAAGATCACAGCCGGCTTCTTTCCGGGCATTTTGAATTGAGCGGATGATTTCACGCGAGTCCCCTTCTTTCTTTAGTTTTTTTGTGATTTTTATATCAAGATTAACGCTTAAACCCTTTTTGAATACTATTTGTTTGACGTTTACTTCGTCTGCAATTATAGCTTCAACCTCTTTGGATAATTGTTCTCCCCCATATTCTAATTTTGATAGCGGTTGACGAACTTTTATACCTTCTGATTTTCTGATTGAGTGGGTTTTTTCTGCCAACTCGCGAGCAAAAATCATTTCGGTAATCAATTTTTCGTTTAGTAAATTCTTGTCACCTTGAGGAAAAGTTGAAAGATGTACGGATTCTTCACCTGTTAAGGTTTGATAAATTTCTTCCGCGATAAACGGCATAAAGGGAGCTGTGATTTTGGTGAGTGTTACTAAAACTCCATAAAGAGTAGACAAAAAAATAGTTTGATCGCCTTTGTCGGCTTGCGGACCAACACGGTCCCTGGAACGGCGAATATACCAGGTTGAAAGGTTACCTACGATAAAATCTTCGATTGCTCGACTTGCCGTTGCGGCATCATATTTTCCCAGGCTATTATTAACTAAAATTACAGTCTGAGTTAAACTTGCTAAAATCCAATTGTCCAGAACGGTTAATTTTTCTTTAAAATCACTTGGGGTGTCTTCGCATTGCCAGCCGGTGAGATTTGCGTAATCTGTGAAATATTTATAGCAATTCCACAGGATAAGATAGAAACGGCGACGAACTTCATCGGCCTTATGGTAGCCAAAAAGAAGGTTTGCCGATGGGTTTTGGTGTGTATACATCCAGCGAATAATGTCGACACCAATTTTGTCGGCGGCCTCGTTAAACTCAATGGAATTGCCGGTGCTTTTGTGCATTTCCAGACCTTTTTCGTCAAGCAAGGTGGCAAAGCCTAAAACAGTTTTGAAAGGATTAGTGTTTTTAAGGACAGTCGCCTCGGCAATCAACGCATAAAACCAGTTTTTAAACTGACCGGGAAATGATTCGGTTATAAAGTCTGCCGGGAACCAGCTTTCTGGGAGCGTCGAAAATGGCACTATTCCCGCGTCCAGCCACGGGTTACCAACGTCGGCAATTCGAATAGTTACTGCCTGGCATTTGGAACATTTGATTTTGACGTTGTCGATCCATGGGCGGTGCGGCGAATTGCCATCAAACTTTTCCCAACCTTCCACGGCTTTTTCTTTTAACTGCTCTTTTGAACCGATGACTTCAAAATTGCCGCATTTTGTGCACTCCCAAATTGGCAGGGCTAAACCCCAGTAGCGTTTTTTGGAAATTAACCAATCGTGCATATTTTTCAGCCAGTCCAGTTCACGGTCAAGGCCAAATTTTGGCAGCCATTTAATTTGGCGGGCAACACCGACCATTTGCTCGCGCAAGGTTTTTTCAGAAGATTTATCTGCCGGCTTTTTGTCCATGGCGATATACCATTCATCAACAACCCGCCAGACCAATTCTGTTTTACAGCGCCAACAGGTTGGATACCTATGCTTATAATCTTCAGTTTTGAAGAGCACATATTTTTCTTCTAATTTTTTGAAGATTAAATCCGGATTTTGTTTAGCGCTTAGGCCGGAAAGATCACCGAAGCCTTCGATGTAGACAGCGGCTTCGTCTATAGATTCTATAACCGCTAAATTTTGCTCTTTGGCAAGTTTAAAATCTTCTTCTCCGGCGCCAGGGGCAATATGGACCAGACCGGTCCCCTCTTCTTCTGTGACTAAATCCGGGGCTGCGATTACATGGTGTTGGACATTTTTAAGCGCCGGTAGTTCGTCAAAATTTCCTTGGTATTTGACACCAACTAGTAGTTTGCCTTTTAACGTTTTTTCCGGCTTTCCATCGATTCCAACTGCTTTTGCCAAATTAATTGCTACGATGACTTTTTCACCGTCAATTGTCCACACGCCGTAGTCAAAATCCGGATTAACGGCAATGGCTACATTTGAAGGAAGAGTCCAGGGTGTTGTGGTCCAAACCAGTAGATTTTCGTCTGAGTCTTTCAGTTTAAATTTAACAAAAACTGCTTTGTGAGTAATTTCTTTATATTCTTCTGTTAAAATTTCGTGCTGGGAAAGTGCCGTTCCACATCGTGGACACCATGGAACTGAATCCCTGCCTTTATATAAATAACCCTTATTGTTGCAAACTTTTAAAAAATTCCAAATGGAGTAATTGTTTGTGTCGGAAGACGTGTGGTATGAATTTTCCCAATCCATAAAATAGGCAAGTCGCTTACTTTGATCGGTTTGAATTTGTGAGTATTTAGCAACACGCTCTTTGCATTTTTGAACAAATTTATCGATCCCGTATTTTTCGATATCTTTTTTGTTTTTGAAGCTAAGTTCTTTTTCGACCTCAACTTCAACCCACAACCCTTGCTCGTCAAAACCATTTTGAAAACGGCCGGCCTCCCCTTTCATGTTGTGGAATCTTTGGTAAAGATCTTTATAAGTCCTACCCCAGGCATGATGAACTCCCATAGGATTATTAGCCGTAATCGGCCCGTCTAAAAAAGAAAATTTAGTTTCGGACTTTTCGTTTTTCTTTAAATATTTTTCGACAATTTTTTGCTTTCGCCAAAATTCTAGGATTTCGTGCTCCATTTTGACAAAATCCTGTTTTGGATCGACAGTTTTGAATTTTTTGCTCATCGTAGGGCTAATTATGTCAGATCAAGGTTATACCTTCAAGACAAAATTATCTTTACTTCTTAAATCTAAAAAAATCAAGCGGCTTTTACCTGAACGATTTGGAAATAGTTTCCATCAACGTCTTCGTAAGTGGCAACTAAACCGTAACCCTCTACGTGGTAAGTATCTTTGATTTTATTGGCACCGGCCTTATCCAGCCTTGCAACTTCTTCTTCAATATCCGATGTTTCCAGGTTCAAAATAAAGCGCTCCGGTTCTTTGGTCTTACCGTGAACCTCGGAATGTTGGTTTAAGTAAAGTTTTACGTCTTCAAAGTAAAAACCTTTTTCGCCTTTATCGCCCATTTCAAACTCCATGGTGCATTTTAGGCCGACTTTTTCTTTATAAAAATCTGCAAGCTTCGTGGAATCTTCGGACGAAAGCAAAACTCCGTCTAATGATTTGATCAT
>CAYHKI010000055.1:0-6915 GCA_964357165.1 uncultured Gammaproteobacteria bacterium
CTTTTGGCAAATAACCAATCTTTTTTTTGAAAAT
Source organism: uncultured Gammaproteobacteria bacterium (assembly GCA_964357165.1). GTDB lineage: Bacteria > Patescibacteriota > Microgenomatia > Curtissbacterales > GWA2-41-24 > CAYHKI01. Next base: position 35 of record CAYHKI010000055.1, read on the forward strand.
TGGCACGTCATGAAACGTTAACTGATATGCCTTAACAAGCCTGTTGCCGCTATAATGCCCAATTCTTACCAAATCAAGCCCTGCTGACTTTCTAAATTCTCCCCATTCCCATGATTGAATCACATGACTCACCAGCTTGTTATAAGCGTTCTTTTCTGCCTCCGTAACCTCACGAATAATCATTTTATTTCTATTACTTTCGTTTTTAGTCTAAACCAGTATACAAACCAAGAAACAATTTCTGCTGCCAATAACGCACCAGCAAATACGCTCCAGGGACCGATTCGCTGCAAAACTGTATGCAGAACCAAAATTTCAACTGCCAGATAAACAAACCTATGCAGCCTTTTCCACCAATGCCCGAGTTTTTTCATTGAATAATTGTTTGAAGTTAAAAAAAGTGCAAAAAGTATAAAAAGAGCCAGGGACCCAAAGATCTCAAAACCTACAGGGAGCGAAAAAGGGAAAATTCCTGCCGCAATCGGCAAAAGCCTTAAAAGCATATAATGCGCAAGCGCCAATAAGAAAACCGTTATGCCGAGTTGTCTTCTAAATAGCGTTATGACGCGGCTTATTTTAATTTCAATTTTCAATCTACCCAGAATGCCTGGCGCGATAACCATACCCAAAAGCCCTAAAGCCGCTTCTCCGCATAATTTCCCAATCTTATAAAAAGTCTCAAACAAAAAACTATGCGTCAAATTCACATATGCGCCCACTATCATTGCTCCAACAAACCCCACGTATACCAACAGAAATAATTTAATAATTAGCGGGCTTTTTTTAGCAACGTACTCATATATAAACGTCTGCCAATCTTTTTGTAACACAGCAACATTGTCCATATAGAAGAATTGTAACAGGAATAAGTGGGTCAGCGAGTTTGACTTGACAATATAATAAAATTATGCCGATAATTGTGTAGTGATCTATAAAAAGGGCTTCGCCCACTTAATAACCATAATTTTAATTCTCGCGAGCATTTTGATTGTAGCTACCCTCCTATATTTACAAACTACCAAGAAAAATTCTACACAAACCACTAGTGATGCCAACACTGAGGTATCTATCCAAATCAAAAAAGACTACGCGAACCCTTTTGATGAAAAAAATCAATACGTTAATCCATTTGACCAAAATAAAAATCCTTTTGATAATCTAAAATGACGCATAGCCTGAAAACAACACTTCTACGCTTTATTACTATATTTGCCGTCTCACTCTTTTTATTATTTCTTGCAAAATCCGTTCACGCCCAAACGCCCACAGACGATGTCACTGCTAAATTCGGAATAACATTTCCGATCAGCGAGTTTGGTGATTGCAATGACTACGCATCTTGCCGCAGTTTTTGTGACGACCCTGTTAACCTAACAACCTGCAACGAGTTTGCCAAGAAAAAAGGTTTTTATAAGGAAGATAAATCTTTAACAAGCGGAAAATTTATAGATTCAGCCAAAAACGATTTGGGATGCGATTCTGCCCAAAGTTGTAAAGAGGTTTGTCAAAAACAGGAAAATTTCGAAAAATGTAATAATTTCGCCAAAAAATTAGATCTTTCTGGTGGGTATGTTCGCAGTCCGGGAGATTCAAAAGTACTCGAAAAAGCAAAAGAAGCCTTAGGATGTGATTCAACAGGATCCTGTGCAAACTTCTGCCAGCAAGAGGGAAATCGCCAGAAATGTGCCGATTTTGCCCGTCAAACAGGTTTACGTGGAGGAGAACAATTAAGAGGGCCTGGAGGTTGCGCAACCGAAGGCACTTGTCGTTCTTTTTGCCTAGATCCTGCAAACTTCAATGAGTGTTCAAAATTTACGCCAGCCCAAATTGGAAAATTCAAAGGTCCGGGTGGTTGTGATAGCGCTGATTCCTGTCGAACTTATTGTGAACAAAATTCGGCAAGTTGTAGAAGCTATGCCCCCGGATCAAACGGCCGCTATGTTCCTACCGCCTGTCCACAAAATCAATTCTTTGGCCCGGGTGGTGCCTGTACTCCTCAGGAAAAAAGCCAGGATGCTGCAAACTGTGCAAAAGACGGTAAATTCTGGAATGGCAATAACTGCGAAGAAAGGCCTCCTGCTGGCATTATTAACGCAGGTCAATCTGTTTTTACCCAAAGAACCGATATGGGCAATTGCAGCACCCCTGGTTCCTGTTACGATTGGTGTAAAGCCAATCCCGGAAAGTGCCAAGGTTTCAATCCTGACAACCCAAGACCAGTCGATCCGATCTATAGCAATCAGACCCAATACAGTGGTTCAGTACAGACTACTCCAGGAACATCCAATACATCTGCAACAAACAATACAATGCAAAGTAATCCAAGTATGGGTGGCTGCAGCTCACCCGGCGCCTGTTATGATTGGTGCAAAGCAAATCCAGGAAAATGCGGTGGATTTAATCCCGACTCTCCACGACCAACAGAAAACAATTATCAAGCTCCATCAAACTATACTCCGCCAAGCAGCAGCCAACCCGCGCCACAACCAACGGAACAACCGCAACAGCAGCCACAACCCACAACATCAACAACACCCGTCATGGGTGTAAAAACCGGTATTTTAGATTCAATAATTAGTTTCTTCACCGGTCTTTTTAAATAAACAAAAAATCACTTGCATTATTTTTTTGATTTGTTACAATACGTCCATTATGGCCACAGAAAAAAACGGATCAATGTTCAAAACCAAAAATAGAACAATTTTTTGCACCACGCGGCAAAGAAATTGATGCTTCAGGGTTAACAATAGAAGGTTTTGTGGAAGACGGACCCAGAGTAAGAACTCTTGTAATCACAAACAAAGGTCAAAGCAAAATTATTGATTTTTTGGTGGATACCAGCGCTCAAACAAATCATTTGTCGCAAAAGGAAGCGGAAGAATTAGGATTGGAAGGAAATACTGAAGTAAACTTATGGTTTTTTTCAGAAACCGAACAAGCACTATTAAACTTAAAAGCACCAATATCTCTTGATTGGGATAATGAATTGCAATTAAAAAGATCTTCCGAAACTGTTCTTGGAATCAATACATTAAATAAATTTCGTTTAGTGACAGATCGTGATAGGTCTGTAAGGCTTTCAGTCACAGTACCCGAACCCTTTAAAGCATTTAAAAAATCCCAGCCTAAATCGCACTAATCATCTCTTTTGGAATATCTACAACAAACAGCAAATTTAGAGCTCGAGTCGTTTGACATGGACCTTGTCAAAACCCTTGTCGTAAGAATACAAAACTTTGCTTTTTCGCATCTGTACTAGAGCTGCCAGGTAGCAATCGACAAAACTTAAATTATTAAAGTTACGGTAATTTACAAGTGCTTGTGATAGCAAATTCCTAGAGCAATTTATTTTTTCAAAAGCAAGCAAACTTTTCATATTTTCATGGATTTCTTCTCGATCAAATTCATAAAAGGAACTTAACACCCAAATGATTTCTGCAAAAGCGATGTCCGGCAAAAAAAATACTTTACCAGAAGAAAATAGTTCTTTAACATCACTTGCTTTTTTGGGGTCATCCGAAGTTAGAAAACGGATGATTAGATTTGTATCTATAAGGTTATTTTTGTTCACGGAGCAACTTTTTGCGGTGCTGTCCAGACAAATATTTACCAACCGCCGCCACCACTTTTTGCTTGTCATACTTTTTATGTGTTGCAAGCGATCCCATCAAGCCTAAAAAATCAGGAATGGCCTTCACAATTACTTCACTTCCACGTTCTTCGAAAACAACTTTCTGGCCACTAACTATACTTAGCTTTCTTCTGATATGTATAGGAATGGTAACTTGCCCCTTTTGAGTAATAGTTGTTGCAATCATCAATACCATTATAACAAAGTATTACTTTATGTCAAATTCTCTATTGACTTACTCTATTTACCCCAAAAACCATAAAGATGAACGCAGCGAAGTGTTTACACTGAACGACAGCGAAGTGCTTGTCCTGAGGATACCGAAGGGTTATATTTAAATCATGCCCACTTCAAAAACCTTCAACATAAACGCTTAAAAATCGCAAGCGTCCATAAAGGCTTTGCCCCTGAAATTATCTAAATCGCACTAATCAGCTCTTCCGGAATATCCACAACAAACCTCGAAACCAAAATCTATTTAAGCTAAGTAAATCGAAGTGCTGCGCAAATTAAAATTCCGCAAATATTGCATCAATCCTAGCCATTTGTCTTATTCGGCCTGCTTCTTCAGCAAAAACTTCATCCAAATTAACAACACTTTCCTTCAGCGGAAGATTGCTGGATCCCAAGAGCTTTTCAACATACGCTGATTCCTGTGGATTAAGAGTGTCGCTAGGGTTATCAGTCGAAACCGAATAAGCCTTCGCAACACACTTTCTTAAAACCGCTTGCGACATACCGACAAAATAAACCCTTTTTGCTCCTAAAACCGTAAACTTTCGATAAATATCAACAAATTCAGCTTTTTCAGTTGGTAAGTCCTCAAATGAGTAACCACCACCCCAGTAAGCATATCTGGACGAAACTATACCTATGATTCCACCTTTCTTGATATGTGCCTTACAACTGCCCAAAGTTTTATCTTTACCTTCACTCACGTAGTCTTCTACACATACCTCTGCATCAATCAACTTTCTTTGTTTATCTATTTTTCGAAAAATGTCATAAATACCTGGATGTCCTGGTTGTCTTCTCGTCAGCCTTTTTATCTCGTCGTCTAGTGGCTTTATATTTCTATCGCGAAACTGATCTTTTTTATCCCCAGCACGACTCTCGTGCCTGGATGCCAATGTAAAGTTAAAACCCGTAGAATCCCATGAACCATTAAATAAAATTAGTCCGAATTTTTGGTCTTTTAACTGAGACTTTGCCTCACTAATCAAAGCTATATCTCCACTAAAAATCCTCACGCCTTCAACCCCTTTTACCTCAAAGGGTGGGGTCCAAAACTGTTCAGTCCTAAACGCAATTCCCATGTTAGCTTCGTGTTTCCATCCCGGATGTTGCCTTGCGTCAATAGCAAAAGATGCTATACCTTGTCCAGCAAAAGTCTCAGATATGGCAGTATTTAAACCAAAGCCCACATCCAACGTAGGCCCACGGTCCTTTATGTCAAATGTATTTGCTATAAATTTGGCTATTTTTTCTTGTTCTTCAAAACTCTCAGAAAAACCTTCAGTGCTTCCTAGATCCATCCAAAATTTTTTCCTGGTCAAACAAACCGGCCTGCTTGGATCGCTCAGAACATTACCTTTTGTGGTCTCGTCAATGATTTCAATGGGAATACTGCGCCCTGGGCGCTCGTTACTTAAATTTCGCCTTTCCATGGATGAGAATTATACTCCTTATTTAAAGTGGAGTCAAATACTATGGGTTGCTTAAATGCTAGAAATTAATTCCTAGGTATATCTACAACTAGGTAAATTTGGCCTAATCTATTCGAAAACGCTCGGCTGCCATCCCCATGAAATAACTGACGATAGCATACTCTTTACGGGTCATCTCTTTTCTTGGCAAACCGCTTATCTCAAAGCGAACATTGTCGCCCCTACTTATTGATAGGTCATAGGAATCATTGAAGTTTAAATTAAAATTGACACACCCACTATCATCATTAGTATCCAGAGTGAATTTTGGATAAGGTTCGAGGTTTCTTACAGAATGTTTTTCCCACGGTTTCAGCTCAACGCCAATACCAATGGGTTCAGGATCGAGGGTATCTCTAACCCAGAATATTGGATGGTTCGTATTCACAAACTCTGGATGATCTTGTGCAGTTTTCCCGTTCTTTCTAAGCCAAGTTCTAAATTTTCTAACCGTCCCAATTAATTCCTGATATTCCCCTTCAGTGACTCGAGGCGCATCAGGCCCAAACGCAGCTTGCTGCATTTCTCTGGATCGTTCTTGCGGGGTCGTCCGCCTGTATTCTTGAAGATTCCCCGGAAGGTTCGTTTCAATTTGATCCATTATTGACCCGACTGAAAACATTTGCTCGATCATAAACGGGAATTCTAGCAGAAATGCGTTCTGGAAACAAACAAAAACCCTAAGCTAAATAAATTTGAAAATTTTAAGGATCAAAAAGGGGATCACTAACCCCAGAAAACACCCGGCAAAAATTTGGAAAAGGCTGTGTTTCTTAAGGTAAAACCTGGAAAAAGCAACCAATGGCACGATTAAAAATAGCCACAATAAAGTCCATTGAAAAAGGTAATTGATAACAAGTATCGCCTCTGTATTCATAAACATGTGCCCGCTAATTTTAAATTTTAAAGTTGCCAAATACATACAAAACGCAGAAATTAAAGTTATTAGCTGAAGTACGAAAAAAAGCGTATTCCCAAAATAATATGCCAAGACAGTCGGTACTATTAAGATTATTGTAAAACCAATAAATAATTGATACCTCTCCTCACGCTTGGTTACATCAATATCACTAACCCTTCCCGTTTTTAAAATTAAAAAGAAGAGAAAAATTGGCAAAATCACATCAAAAAATATTAAAAGCGGTAGAAGAATTTTAATTTGAGTACTTGCCAAACCCGTATTAAAAATCGCAATTAGTAAACCAACCGGAAACCAGAAATAAAAATCAAAGCTCCTGGAAACTATTTTTGAGAAAACAAGCAAGCCCATACGGATTCCTTCTTTTAAGATTATACAACGAAGATTTAATTCTGAATGTAAAGTCGGTATACTTAATTATACAGCCTATGATTAATGAACTCTCAATAATTATTCCAACACTTAACGAAGAGAATTATCTCACAAAATTATTAAAATCAATAACAGAGCAGAATTTCAGAGGGAATTTACAGGTAATCGTAGTTGATGGGCAATCTGAAGACAAAACTATCGCTCTAGCTGAAAAGTTTACAAATATTATTCCTGGCCTTGAAATTTTACAAAC
>CAYHKI010000056.1:0-6857 GCA_964357165.1 uncultured Gammaproteobacteria bacterium
CTAAATTAGAAATAAAACTTTGCTGGTAAGTGGCGACAATTCGCTGTTTGACCTGTTTTTCCAGCTTTTCAATTGAATCAGTAACATAGCCAATACGAAACCCCAAGATGCCTATTTCTTTTTCCAGTTTGGTTAACGTATTTTGGGCATCTGTGATTTTAAGTTGGGTTATTTTTATCTGCGTATCAAACTGGGAAATTTGTGAAGCTAGAGTTTTTTTTTGATTGGTAAGTTCAGAAACTTTACCGGACAGTAAGTTAATACAATCGTTTATGTTTACAGATGGATTTTTTTCGCATTCACTAAGACTTACCGCAAGAAGGGTCTTGTATGTGAGCAGTAAAAAAAACAGGGGCAGCACCAAAAAAAATAAAATTTTCTTCATTTAATCTTCAGGTACCTATAAAGGGCAATGGCTGCGCCAATTATACCAACCACAACGGCTGCTGTAATTTGGGCAAACCAAAGATAGATGAAGAAGAGCGGACTAACCGGAAATATTTGGATGGGGCCCAAAAATTCCTGGATATTGGGGGAATAAAACAATAGCAACACATAGATCAAAAAAGTAGCTACAGTGGCACCCAGTATGCCATAAAATGCTCCTTCTATAAAAAACGGTTTGGCGATATACCACCTGGTTGCACCAACTAAACTCATAATAGAAATTTCTTCGCGACGTAGAGAAATTCGCATTCCGATGACCATTATTATAATAAGGAAGGATATTGCCATAAGGGTAGCAACAAAAACCAGACCACCAGTTCTTATAATTTTGGTCCAGCGGACTAATTGCTCAACCAAATTTTCCGGGGTAATTACCCTTTCTATTTGGGGATTTTCTTTGGTAATTTTTGTGATTTCGTTTATGTCTTGAACTTTTTTAACGGAAATATCTATTGATGCCGGTAAAAAATCTGAAGTGACAGATTCTAATAGTAATGGTTCGTCCTTATTCCTTTCCCTATAAATTGCCAGAGCCTCTTCTTTGGTGACATATTTAATGTCCTTGGCAAGGTTTGTTGATTTGATTTTTTCGATTGTCTCTGTTATTTGGGTTTCTTTTGTGTCGTCTTTGAAAAAAGCTATAACCTGAGGTCTTTGCTCAACATAATTTAATATTATCTGACCTCCAAGGATCATAATTACAAAAATTGATGTTACAAAAAAAGTTAAAGACATAGCAAGAGAGGCTGCTAGTGCCTGATAGGGGCTTCTTCTTATTATTTTTGCGGCTTCTTTAGCTTGTCTCATATTTTCCTTCCGCTTGATCTTTTATAATTTTACCTTTTTCCAGAACAATAACCCTTTTTTTAAAATGATTTACAATTTGAACGTTGTGGGTTGCCATTATTATAGTTGTTTTATCTTCCTGGTTAATCTTATCTAAAAGTTTGACAACATCTTCGGAATTTTTCGGATCCAAATCGCCTGTGGGTTCGTCTGCCAAAAGAATTTCTGGTTTTCCAATTATTGCTCTGGCTACTGCTGTTCTTTGGATTTCGCCGCCAGAAAGCTGAATAGGGAAATTATTGGCTTTTTCCAAAAGTCCGACTTTTTCCAGAACAGCATTAACTTCTCTTTGAATCATTGCGTCTTTATGGGACATTACTTCCAAAGGTACAGCTATATTTTCAAAAATTGTTTTTGTAAGAAGCAACCTAAAGTCTTGGAATATTGTTCCAATACGACGCCGTAGTATTGGTATTTTGCTTTTTGGGAGCTTTAAAATATCTTCGTTATTAAAAAGGATTCTTCCGCTAGAAGGCACTATTTCGCGGGTTATTAATTTAAGAAGTGTTGATTTGCCGGCCCCAGACTCTCCGACTAAAAAAACAAATTCACCACTATCTACTTTTAGATTGATGTCGTCTAAGGCTACTTGGCCTGACGGATATTTTTTTGTTACTGATACAAATTCAATCATGGGGCAGAAAAAAGTTATTTGATCTCTTCAACTTTGCCTACATCCATTAACCATCCCACTTGGGAAGATCCGAATGTTTCTCCGTAAACTTTGACTTTTTTACCAACATAAACGTCTAAGCTTAGGACTGTTGAGGTGAGATAGGCAGTTTGTGATTCACCACCAGGTCTTATAAGTTTGTGGGTTCCTTGGGAGTATTTATCTAGGTCGTCGTTTTTTTCTATTGTACCTTCTGATTCATCTTTGAAAGTTTGTGAAAAGGATTTCTTTGTTTCTTCTGTAACCTCTTGTTGGTCGCTTTGAGTTGACGCTTGTGTTTTGACACTTTTTGATCTTGAGGAAAATACCAGACCAGAAAATATTCCAGCGGCAACAATTATTAAAACTAAAAGTGCTGGAAATATTTTACTGATTGATCCCTTGGCTTGCGCTTGTTTTAGGGGTATGGTTTGCTTTTCTTGACTATTTGATTGTTCTATCTGAGGGTCATTCATAATTGCTTGGTTATTATAACAACATTAAATTGCCTCGGGCAAGACGCTTGAGCGGGTACCCAATGAAATTTCTTCTTTTATAAACTGCAAGAGGTCGCCGTCCAATACCGACTCCGCGTCTGAAGTTTCATAGTTTGTTCTTAGGTCTTTTACCATTTTATAGGGATGCAGAACGTAGGAGCGAATTTGATTTCCCCAACCCGGCATTATATGGCCACCTTTTATTTGTTCTTTTTCGCGCTTTTCTTCTTCTTGTTTAATGATCCAAAGTTTCGCCCTGAGAAGTTTTAAGGCATTTTCTTTATTCTGTGCCTGATATCTTTGTGTCTGACAAGTAACAACTATTCCGCTTGGTTTGTGTTTTAGGCGAACCGCTGTTGAAACCTTATTAACATTCTGACCGCCATGACCACCGGCGCGATAGGCTTCGAATTCTATATCATCGGGTTTTATTTGGATATCCGACTCCTGGTCTTCGTCTATTTGGGGCATTACCTCTACTAGAGCAAATGAGGTTTGTCTGAGTTGATCCGCATTGAAAGGGGATTGGCGCACTAGTCGATGAACTCCGGCCTCACCCCTTAAGAGTCCGTAGGCGTAATCTTCAGCAACTACCATAGTTACCGTTTTAAAACCTGCTTCTTCTCCCGGTATTTCGTCAACTACCTCGCATGGCCACTTTTGTTTTAAAAAGAACTTTTGGTACATACGAGAAAGCATATCTACCCAATCCATAGCTTCGGTTCCGCCTTGGCCGGCATGGATGGAAAGAATTGCGGCACTTTGGTCGTAGACCCCGGAAAGAAACATTTTAATTTCCACTTCGTCTATTAATTTTTCGATTTTATTAAGTTCAACAGAGATTTCTTTAGCCATTGATTCGTCCGAATCCGGAAGTGAAATCATGTCTTTGAGGTCTTGTAACTGGACCGAAAGATTTTGAAAAGTGTCGATTTCTTTTTGAATTGCCGCGATTTTTTTCATCACTTTTTGAGCAAACTGCGTATCCTGCCAAAAATCGACTTTCAGGCTCTGAGCTTCAAGCTCACGCAGTTCTTTATGTTTGGCGTCTAAGTCTATGCTTTTTTTAATAATTTCGAAACGATTTTCTAGATCTGTAAGTTTTTGCTGATTTTCCATAACAAGTGAATTATAACAAAGCTTTTAACCTTACACTGATTAAATTATGTTTGAGAGGGAAATAATAATTAATATTAAACCAAGAGCGATTCTATAAATTATAAAGGGATAAAGATTTTTAGTTGCCAAATATTTGAGGAAATATTTAATGGTCAGGTAGCCAAAAATAAATGAAGATATGATGCCTATTATAAAATACACCAAACCGTCTGAGCTTAAACTGTGCGTGGTTATTACTTCCAGAAATTTCTTAGACCCGACTCCGGCTATTATCGGACCGGAAAGCATAAAAGCAAAACGGGCAGAATCTTGGCGATTTAATCCCAAAAAGAGTCCAGTGGATATGGTTGAGCCGGATCTTGAAATGCCGGGAATAAGAGCTAGGGCTTGACCTAGTCCGATTATAAACGATTTTATAATAGAAATTTTTTGATTCGGCTGATTTTTTGCACTTAATTTTTCGGCCAAAATCATAACTAGGCTATAGCTAATAAGTGCAACACCGATAATCCAGAGTTCGCGAAAACTACTATCGATCTGTTTTTCAAGTAACATACCAAAAAAGACGGCAGGAACCGTCCCGATAGCAAGTTTGAGCCAAAGATTATTTTTAAAATTTAATATTTTTAGATAATCTTTGAAAAAGAATATTACAACCGCCAAAAGTGTCCCGAGATGTAGGGAAGCGTCGAAGGCCAAGCCGAATTGGGTATCGGGAAGACTAAAAATTTTTTGAAATATTATTAAGTGACCGGTTGAGGAAATTGGTAGAAATTCCGTGAAGCCCTGAAGAGCCCCAGCCAAAATAGCCAGTATCAAATTCATAAAATAATCTAATCCCGTACAACTACTCGAGTTCCAACACTTGCCCAGTTAAAAACAATGCCTGCTTCTGAAGGCTTCATATTAATACAGCCATGACTCATAGGTTGGCCAAAATTGTTGTGCCAGTAGGCACCATGAATTCCGTATCCACGGTCATAATACATCGTATAGGGAACGTTCGGAAGGTCATAAAAAGTTCCAAGACTTTTGGAACCGCCCCTCATTCTGGTGTACCTGAGTTTAGTCCAAATTTTCCACTCGCCTTTTGGAGATGGTGACCATTTACCTGACGAAATTAAAAAACTGTTGACGGTGGTTGCGCCCTGCTTCATATACAACCTCTGCTCTTTGAGGCTGACTTCTATATATTTTTCTTCTCCTGATGCGTTGTTTTGCCCTAAAATACTGGCTGACTGCGAAGGAAATGCTGTATCCGTGACATTTTTATTTAAAAATATGGCTGCTGCATTTGGCTGATAGGTGGAATCTTGGGATTTTATCGAGGCAACATACGAATCTGTCGCTATTTCGTTGGGATTGGAGCCTGCTAAATAACCAATATGTTGATAAACACTGTATACTTCCCGTCTTAAGGCAAAAGTTGTAAGCAGAAAAAGCAATAACAAGACTGGAATTAATAAATGCCTCATATATTTAGTATAGCAAATTTTACTTATTGTCTTTTGCCAGATTCTAGATGAAAAAGGAGATAGGCGAGACAACAAAGGATATTTCTCCAAAGGTATCTTCTCTTGGCCAGAGAGCGATATTCACTCCATCTCCGGCATAAGCAGAGCTTGCGGTCCTCGTCATCGAAAACTCGGACTCCGGGCCTAAAATGCCGGAATATTTTCACTTAGAATAATATTGCAGACTTTACGCATGGTGACTAGATGATCTAAGTTGATCCTTAATCCACACTCTCACAAGCGTAGTTGGACCAATTCCTTTTTCTTTTGCCTCGAAACGTAACTTCATCAGTGTATCCGGATCAAGTCTGATATGTAAGCCTTCTGAAAGATTTTTGGCAAAGCGAGCCTCAACCTGCTTAAACTCACCCATATAGTCTGCGACACTATGTGTTTCCCAAAATTTTGCTTCCTCTTCGCGACTCTTAAAGCTTGGAATCTTACTTACTTTTTTCATTTTTATCATAATTTTCACCTCCTTAACAATCGCCAGTAAAGCGCACAATCTTTGGTATTTGCATCGTACGCGGTTACGGGATAGTATCGGCTACCGCCTTTTGCCTCTAGTACAACCACAAGCATTCGTTTTTCTGCTGTTTGCCCAATTAATATTAGTCGTCCTTTTTGCTTCCCACGCAATATAATCGGTATTGCCCTACAAACTGCTTCGACCTCATCGGGATCTATATTATGCCTGGCAATATGTGTAATATTCCACACATCCCATATGAGCTTTCGAATAAAAATCACTGTATTATTGTAGCACATTGTGCTACGAATATATTTGCTTTATATGCTAATAATGGAATTCGGCGGGTTTCGTTGGGGCTTAAGACTATTTCCTATCTTTGACTAGATTCCAGACAAAAAAGGAGATAAAAAGAGCTAATTGAGTTAATTGGAAGGATATAGCTTGAGAGCGATTCTCGCTTGCCAGAGACCAAATGCGAGAAAGCCAACTCCTATATAAAAAATAATATCAGTTTTAACTGAACCGGTATTCGCAAGAACTTGTGGATTCGTTGATGTTCCTAAAACTACGCCACCGCCTGAACTATTGCTGTTACTGCTATCAGATCCACCATCAGATGAGCTTGATCCGCCTGTTGACGGGCTAGGTGTTGGGCTTGGTGTTGGTGTTGGTGTTGGGTCACCGGTATTGCCGCCACCTTCTTCAAACTGGTTTAAAACAATCAGGGTTCTGTTTGGCCTTTGGTCGTTGAGTACTATGTGGCCGTCTGCATTTCGATTTCGCAAGTCGTCATTTGAGCCGTTGCCATCAAAAAGATTATTGTCATATGCGAAAAAATCGGAAAGTGTCACTACCGGAGTGGTAAATTGATCATTGTATTTGGGCTCTTCCCAACCGCTTGCGGGGACTGTCGATTCCTCACCATAGTAATAAGCGCCAATGGCAAGGTTGGAATAGGTCGTGCACTGGGCATCATTTCCCAAAAAAGATGCAAATATATCTTTATTAAATATAAGTGGTGATGTAAATACTGAAGTTCCAATTACTCCTGCCGCTGCACCGCCAGAATTTACTAGCGGATCAACTCCAGAAATAGAAAAAGTAGTGTCGGGACTTGCAGAACCATCAACTATATTGCCATCCTCATCTATAACTACCTTGCAAACGGTAATTGACCCTAAAGATGTCGCAGCCGAAGGGGACGCTTCATCTGCAAAGGCTGGAATGTTTGTGCTTGGAACAAGAAAAATAAACAGAAGAATTCCTGCCAAAGTGGGTAAAAACAATTTAAACTTTCTTATGTTCATTAT
>CAYHKI010000057.1:0-6763 GCA_964357165.1 uncultured Gammaproteobacteria bacterium
AGTCCATCATATGGTCTCATGATATCACTATTTTGCGATATTTTGCAAGTCGTTCTTGTGCAAGTCTTATTTCCCTCTTTTCAGTTTTTTGTGTTTTTTTCTTAAAAGCATGTAGAAACAGAAATTTATGCTTATCTACAGCGAGATAAAAAATGCGAATGTTGCCAGCACCGAGAACTCTGAGTTCCCATAACTCCGTCCCCGTTAATTTTTTAACGTGTGGAGTACCAACACGTGTTCCAAATTCTTGTAAATATTCCGTGGCTCGAACAATTTTTGTCTGAACCTGTTCTTCTTGATTGTTAATAAAATCTTCAACTGGTTTATCTCCTCTCGTCGATTCATAGTAAACAACCTGCCATTTTCGATCCACGAGTTAATTTTAACAGAATTTTGCAAATTATTTTTGAGACATTGATACTAAAAAGTGTTGTTATACGGTGCTAATTATCTTATTTCCATAGCCAAAACAAAAAACCTTAGTTGCGTTTAAATTAATGTATAAATAAATGGGGCGACGCCTGTTGAATGGGCAAAGATAAAAAGAAGTCCGAATATTAATAGAACTAGCACAAAGGGGATAAGAAACCAAAGCTTGGCTTTCCATAAAAAAGTTATCAGTTCACCCGCTTCCCCACCCCGCATGAAAATACTTTTGAAAATTTTCATCTAAGTTAAGATATCAGAAGCCCTGGAGATTTTCAACGTCTTCTTTCTTTACAATATATCTTTCCAGAGCCAACAAGTCTAGACCTGAAGCCATGAAAGTTTTCATGGCGTTTTGAGGAGAATTAACAATCGGTTCGCCTTTTAGGTTAAATGACGTATTCATAAGAACATAAACTCCAGTTTTTTCACCGAATTTTTTAATTATATTGTAATATCTACTGTTTTGTTTTTCGCTTATTGTCTGAAGTCGTCCCGTTCCGTCAACGTGAGTTGTTGCCGGAATTACCTTTTTCATTTTTGGTTTAACCGGAAAAACCGCAAGCATAAATTTTGTCAAATGCTCGTGCTCAAGCCCGTCAATTTCAAAATAATCTTTGGCCTTTTCCCTAAGAACAACCGGTGCAAATGGTCTATATGGTTCGCGGAATTTTATTTTAGTGTTAACTACCTCTTTCATTTCTTCCTTCCTTGGATCGGCAATTATAGATCTTGCTCCAAGTGCCCTTGGTCCCCATTCTGCTCTTCCGTGATAAAAACCGACAACTTTACCATTTGATATTTCTGAAGATAAATAATCTGTTAATTTTTCTTCAGTTTGAATTTTTGTATATTTTACTTTTTTACTTATTAAAAACTTCTCAATCTCAGTTTCTGTAAAACTTTTACCAAAGTAACAATTATCTTGAATAAAAGTTCTTTTTTTATTTCCGAGTATTGAATGGTATGCAAAAAGCGCCGCTCCTAATGAGCCTCCATCATCGCCGGCTGCAGGCTGGACAAAAATTCTCTTAAAAGGACCTTTTTTCAAAAGGACACCATTTGCAACGCTGTTTAATCCTACGCCACCAGCGATGCACAAATTGTCCAGTCCTGTTTCTTTATGAACTTGCCTCGCAAGATTCAAGATTACTTCTTCGGTAAAGGCCTGAATCGACGCAGCCAAGTCTGCGTATCTTTGGTTTTGCCCACAAAGCTTTTCGTATTCTTTCGGTTTTTTCCCAAAGTAAGATGGGTATCCGGAAGATTTTGTGAAAAAGTATAGATCATGAGGTCTAGGTTTTCCAAATAATTTTTTAAAATTCTGACCGTATGACCTGGTCGCAGACTTATGGAAAGAGAAATACTCCATTTTTAGTGCAAACGATCCATCCGAATAAACATTTACAAGTTTTTTTACTTTATCCAGATATATTGGTTTACCGTATGGAGCCATACCCATAACCTTATATTCTCCATCGTTTACTTCAAAACCCAAAAAGGCCGTAAAGACAGAATATAAAAGCCCGATACTGTGGGGAAATTTTATTTCTTTTTTAATATTTAGTTCGTTTTTACTTCCAACACCATAAGTGGTGGTTGTCCACTCACCAACTCCGTCGAAAGTTATGACTGCAGCTTTATCAAATCCAGAAGGGTAAAAAGCAGACGCTGCATGAGATATGTGATGTGGAACAAAAAGAATTTTTTTTGGGTCCATTTTAGTTTCTTCGACAATTATCGACCTAACCCAAAGTTTATCCAGAATCCAGTTGGCCATGGCTTTTGGGAAAAGCCTCAGAGCCTGCGGATAAGCTGCAAATGTCGTAAATAAAATTCGGTGAAATTTCCAAAAAGGTTTTTCATAAAAGACAATGTGGTCGATATCTTTCATTTTTATTCCGGCTTCGTCCAAGCAAAATTCTATTGCCAATTTTGGGAAATCGCTATCGTGTTTTTTTCTGGAAAATCTCTCTTCTGCTGAAGCGGCAATAACATTGCCATCTTTGATAAGACAAGCTGCAGATTCATGATAAAAACAAGATATTCCTAAGATATACATTTAATATTGACGTCTTGCTTCCTTTAGGTTTTCGTTTGGGTGGGGCCAATTTGAAAAATTACTTTTTTGGGATTTTTTAATCTTTATGTTTAATGGGTCGGAGAAAAATCTAAAAAATATACCCAGAGGCATCATCATAATAAGATAAAAAAAGGTCATTAAGACCTGCAAATTAAAATTGCCGACTGCTTTTGAAAAAGCCAACCATTTTTTCCAAGCATTTTTCAAAATAGTTTTGATAGTCATTAATAAGTTGGTGTTCAATTTATCAAATTTAACAGTTCATTATATAGTTTTTCTGCAGCTAGTGCATGCACCTTATCATTAGGATGGGAATCAAATTGGCTTGCAACCAAATCTTTCGGATTTTTGTCTTTCAAATCACCCAATAGATCAATAACTTGTGCGCCGTTCTTCGAAAAATGGTCGGACATCATTTTGTGAATGTCTGTCGCCGGATAGTTTGGCCCTAAAAAGTTAAGCAGCGGAAATATTATTACCACGACCTTTTTATTTTCTGCTGTTAGGCTGCTTATAAAATTTTTAATATCATTTTTATGTTCAGTTAATATTTCTTCATTAGAATATTGTTTAAGGTCAGCATTTTTTAGCTGTTCGTAAGTCGATTGATATTTTGGTGTTAGTCTCCAATACATAAAATTAAAAAAGTAAGAAATCTCTGAAATTGATTTAATAATCTTATCTGTGTGACTGTTTACATTTAATATTCCAGCTCCAGTGCTTTTACCTTCCGGCTGAATATCATTAAGGAAATATTCCCAGATAATTATATCGAAATTCAGGTTTTTTACTTTTTGGTATTGTTCAATTTCTGCCTGGGTATCAATACCCGGAACACCTAAATTATAAACTTCGACATTTTTGCCAGCTTCCTTAAGCTTTTGCTCTAAAAGATTAGAGAAACGGTTATTGATGTTTTTTACTCCAGCTCCAAATGTAAGCGAATCACCAAGAACTCCAATCCTTGTTACCCCTTCTTTTTTTTCAATAGTAAAATCCCTATCTCTGTAAAAATAGGCATTATATACTACATGTCTTTCCTGCCATTTTTTGTTAACTTTTAAAAAACCCAGACCATCTGACTCGTCATACACATATCGAAAATATCCTTCAAAAACACTAAAGGTTAAAATTATTAAAACTAGGCTAAAAATAAAGGTTGAAAGTATTTTTTTATTAATTTCCGGTAGTTTGGACTTGATGATTTTTAATAGGAGATAAAGGCAAATAAATACTGACACTACGTCCAAGATTAAGTAAAGCTTAAAATCGTTTATAAAATAACTAAATCTGGAAAATAAATTAATAATCATAGTAAATTTTTATAAGTATAGCTTTTTGCAAAAATTAATAAAAGAGGATTGTTATTAGGTTAAAGACTCATAAATTTTATGAGTTTCTTCAGTCATCAAAAGGACAAGACTGGAATACTCAGTTATGTTAGTAATTGTAATATATTGAGGTGATTATTCTTCTTTCAAGAAAAACCTATTTTTAAGATCTTCTACTATTCGATAGGATTTTGCGTGGCAAAAGTAACCCAAGTAAGATTGGAGTGATTCATATGATGTTTGTTCTCGGGAAACTTTATTTAAAATTCTTCTCTTAGTTTTAGTTCTTGGCAAAATAAAATGAGGTAATACAATGTATCCGCAAAAATCTATACCTCGAGTTAATTTTGTAAGAATTATTTTTTTAGGATGCAGTCGCAAATTTAAATTATTTTGGAGAAAACGTCCTATTGAAATTAAGCTCGGTTTGAGTTTTAGTTTTTCGGTTTCTAAAATAATAAAGTCGTCAGCATAGCGAATGTAGTATTTGATCTTGAGATTGTGTTTGATAAATTGGTCCATTTCATTCAAATATATGTTTGCAAATATTTGGCTTGTTAAGTTTCCAAGGGGAATACCAGTTGCTTGATCTTCATTTACACGAAAGCTTGTAATAATTTCATCAATTAAAGAAAGTGTATCCTTGTCCTTTACTCTCTTTCTGATAAGCTCCATTAAAATATCATGGTCAACACTGGCAAAGAACTGTTTAATGTCCAGTTTCAGTGTCCAGCAGTTTCTTGTGTAGTTGCGACTGACAATTCTTAAATACTTTTCAAGCCGCCTGACTGATCTATGCGTTCCTTTATCAACTCTGCATGAGTAAGAATCATATATAAACGACTTATCAAAGAGAGAGTAGAGATACTTGTAAAGAAGATGATGTACTATTCTGTCGTTAACCTGCGCTTTGTGAATATGTCTTCTTTTTGGATCATTAACAAAAAATTCAGAGTATGCACCATGCTTATAATTTTTATTCTTTAACTGGTGGTGGAGACTAAATAAGTTATCCTCCAGATGTCTTTCAAAAAATTGCACATCAGCTCTGCTGCGTTTACCACTCTTAAATTCCTCCCATGCTTGAAAAAGGTTAGTCAAAGAGATTAAGCTTGAATATGAATGATTGATAATTTCTCTAATAACAGCCCCCCCCAGCCTTAATAGTCTTGAAATTCCTATTTTTGGCAAACTTTACGATTTTTACAAAAATCTAAGTCAGACTATTGAAACATTCCCTAAAACCAAGCGGTACAGCTTGGGACTAAAGTTAGACAATATTACTCTTGAGCTAATTGAGCAAGTTATTCGTGCTAGCTATTTATAAAGAGATCAAAAACTTCCTGTTCTTGAAAAATCAATTGTGTCTGTTGATATTCTAAAAATGTTAATCAGACTTGCCAAAGACATAAAAGCACTAGATAACAAAAAATACATAACACTTGAGAACAATCTTCAAGAATTTGGCCGCATGCTTGGCGGCTGGAAAAGATCTTTAATAAAATAGGCTTAGCCTTTCTACGAATGATGAAGATGTTCAGATTAACTGAAACACCTCCCTCATCAAATTTACAAAACACTACCGAGGAACGTCCACCCAAGTTCGGATTGTGATTGTCAGACTTGAGATTCGTATTGACGTTCAAGTTGCCGTCCTGATTGAAGTTCGCATTGACAATGCGACCGTCGTTACGGGAACATGCCACTAAATTTGTTTTATGCCATCTGTAGTCACTGCGACTTCACTAAGATAAGCTCAAATGTTGTCGCTGTATTTTATTTGGAAGCAGTTCTTTGAATGAAGAACACCTTCACAAGCATAAAACAAGGAGTGTCTCGCTTTTCTGTTGCAACGCTCTAAGCATCCGTGAACACTTAGATTCTGGCAATTATATTGAAAATCAAGGATTTCGGTGACCTAAAACCCTGCCTACCGGCAGGCAGGCGTAGTCTTAGATTCATTAACCTATTCTCAAGGTTTAGTATATAAGAGAACTTATTTTCTCACAAGTTCGAAATAGCAAAAAAAAATTTCGAAAAGAACAAAGTTTAAAGAATTAAAAAGTATAAAGAATCAGAAGCTTAAGTTTTTTTCACTCCCGAGGAACGTCCACCCAAGTCCGGACGGTGATTGTCAGACCGGAGACGCGTACTGACGTACAAGTGGCCGACCTGAAAGAAGTTCGCACTGACAATGCGACCGTCGTTACGGGAACCGAGTCGAACCCATGTACTTGTTTCATCTAAGTACTTTCCTGTAAAAAGTTTGCTATCTTGGCCTGCGACAATGTACTGATTAAGGCTAAGTATTGTTCTTCCGTCTTTCTTGATATTATCCATAAGCTGGCCTTCTTTTGTGTCTAAGTAGGGTGCTTCAATTGCAGCTTCGTAATCAAAATAGCCGGAAGGACTTTCATCATTAGTTACAGAATTACCTTCTTTGACACTATGGCTTTGCATTTTTGGAAACATTTCACCCAAAAGATGACGAGTTTCTTGAGTTGCTAACGCTTGTGGAAGAACACCAACCCTAATATTTCTTTTCTCACGTTCTTTCAATTCTTTTTCACTCAGGGGGCACTGAGCAATATCGAAAGTTACGCCAATAAGTTTGCCTCTAGCCTCCCAAATTCGGCCGAATGTGTCGGTGACTGCGTCTGGAGTATCTAGTTTAAATTCAGTGACTCCTTCCGCTTTGGGTAGTGAAGTCCTTTGGCCATTGTCAAAATGCTCAGGTGCGCCAAGTTGCCTTGCAAGCTGTGCATTTGCATTAAGGGAGGCACGAAGATGCTTAAATTGATCTCCTTTGAATTCTCTGGCTAATCTTTCTATGTCTGCTGACATGATAAGTGCGAATCATACAGCGCTATAGGTCTTTTGTCAACAACACGCAACAAAATGCAAATAAAATAGAGAAATATCT
>CAYHKI010000058.1:0-6735 GCA_964357165.1 uncultured Gammaproteobacteria bacterium
AGGGGGTGACATTTCTAAATGGCAGAGGGGTGACATTTTCATCTGGCGTTGACATGGAGTCGGTGGGTCAGTAAAATCGGTGAGAGTTTGGCCCTTCGCAAGTGCTCAGGGTAAACGCTTCTCTGATATACCCGAAGTCGATACTTCGGTTATAATGTTTTAAGCGTTGCCCCGATGAAAAAAATTCTGATTTTTCTTTTGATTTTAATTCTACCCCTGGTGTTTTTGGCGCGATTAACAAGGGCAGATGAGATATCGGATTTGCAAAAACAGATAGACGACCTTTCCAGGCAACTAGAGCTTTCGCAAAAGGCGACAACACCTCTGGAGTCGGAAGTAAAATCCCTGGAGAGCCAGTTTATACAGATCAATAATAAAATAGGAGTGATTCAGAGGGATTTGGCAAAAAGTGAAGCAGATTTGGTAACACAAAAAAAAGTGTTGGCGGCGACGGTGCGCAATTTTTATATACGGGGGTTTGTGGATATTCCGCTTCTTGTGATATTTGCATCTAATGACGCGACTGATACGCTAAAGCTGATCGCGTTCCAGCAAGGATCCAGTAAAGATGATAAAGACTTGATAACCAAAATTTCCGAGAAAATTACCAAACTTGCCGATGATAAAAAAAGGTTGGCAGCGGCGCAAACATCGATTGATAAGCAAAAACGGTTTTTGAAAGGTGAAATTGCCAATGCAAAATCTTTTCAGAGCGAACTTGAGGGTAAAATTTCGGCACTTTCAGCAAGACAGCAAGAGATTATCAGCGCAAGGTCAGGAGAATTTACAGCAACTATTGGTGACAGTGAACTGGCTGACGATTATAACGCTTCTATAAAAGGTTTTAGGGAAGCGGCACCTTCGGGATCTTTTGCGGTGTTTGCGTTTGGGGCGCATACACACAGAAAAGGTATGAGTCAGTATGGAGCTCGCGGTAGAGCCCAAGCGGGACAGGATTATAAGGCAATTTTGAAGGCTTATTACGGCAAGGATCCAGTGTCAAAAGATACAGGAGGTACGATTAATGTTTCGGGAAATGGAGCTATTAATTTTGAAACGACTTATTTATACGGAATTGCCGAAATGCCTTCCAGTTGGAGTGCCGAAGCTCTAAAGGCGCAAGCGATTGCGGCAAGGACTTATGCATACCGTTATAAGGCGGAGGGGAAAGAAATTTGCACGACAGAAGCTTGCCAGGTTTTTTCCAAGTCTAAATCGGACAATGTACCTGGTTCCTGGAAAAGCGCAGTTGATGCGACACGCGGACAAGTACTGGAGGACATTGTTACTTATTATGCTTCCACACATGGTGGATATGCATCGCCTGTGGGTTGGGACACTACAGATGGAGCTGGCGGAGCTAATTTTGTGGATAAATCTTACGATAAGATGGGTGGCTCTCCTTGGGTTTATAAGGCGTGGTACACAAAGGGTTATAGTCCGTCTTCGGATAAATGCGGAAGGTCTAGCCCTTGGCTTAATCCTGCCGAAATGGCGGATATTGTTAATGCGGCAATTGCGCTTCGGACAAGTGGGATAGATGCTTCGAGAATAACTCCGGTGACCACAAGCTGTTGGGGCGGAAACCCTTACAGTATGGATGATCTGAAGAATTTGGTCTTGGGAAGCGGAGGGATTTCTTCTGCTTCTTCCGTTTCTGTTTCTCAAGGGAGCGGAAATACCAACAATGTCAACATAAACGGAGTGTCTTTGTCTGGAGATGATTTTAAAAGAGCGTTTAATTTGAGGGCGCCGGGATATCTTGCTATTCCGCAAAGCGGATTTGCTTTTTTTAATATAGAGAAGAAGTGAGGATGCAAGTGCGTTATACTTATATTAATGTCTCAAGAAGAAATAAGGCAACGGCCTACTAATCCACTTTCGGTTTTTGCGACCGATCCGGTTGGTGTGAGTTTTGAATCGCAGGAAAAGGGTGAAAAGATAATTTTGATGCTAAGACAACACCTGGCTACTCAGGTGGTTGCATTACTTGAGATTATTACTTTATTTCTGCTGCCAATTATTGTGTCACCGCTTGCGGTGCTTTTAAAAATCGACGTATTTTCCTACCTTGGTGCGAATCAAGTATTTTGGGTGGTACTGAGTTGGTATTGGTTTATATTGGGTTTTGCCTTTTATAAATTTATCCATTGGTATTTTAATGTTTACCTTTTGACTAACGAACGAATAATCGATTTTGATTTTAAGGGCATTTTGAATAGCGAAACTGCGTATGCAAATTTAAATCAAATACAGGATGTAAGTCCGAAAATTGTCGGTTTTTTCGGTACACTTTTCCACTACGGAGATGTTTTTATTCAAACTGCCAGTGAAAGGCCGGAATTTGAGTTTGTGGCCATTAAAAAACCGGATAGTGTTGCCCAGAGAATTCTTGAAGAAGTGAGAAGTGAAGAGGCAGAAAAACCGGGAGAGGTTATCTAAAATGCCGATTGTGGAGGCTAGTAATAATTTATTTATTAATTTAAATACGATTTTTGTTATCAAGGCATTTTTTATTTTGTTTTTAGTTTTTTACATTTTTTTTGCCATAATGCTTTTTCGACAAGTTCAGATTATGACCAAAAAGTTACCAACACAACTTTCTCCACTTCTAAAATTTATTGGTCTTTTAAATGTTGGAATTTCTCTGGCTTTGATTTTTATGGTGATTGGGATTTTTTAAATTTAATATAATGCGAATTCAAGTTGAAAAAATTACCGGGCTTGCAGACGAAAACCATACACCTAGTGTATTTTCAAAAAGGGTTGAAACAGGAAGTGGTACTACCGGAACTTTGGTTGGTTGTGTATTGGCAAAAAACGGCAATTTTGCAGATTTACCAACGACTCTACATAGTCTTTTCGAAATAGCTGCAGGTAAAATTGAAGGTGCCCGAGACAGTATTGGCGATCAGGTTTTGGAAGCTCTTTCTGCTTCTAAAAGTTTTGTTTTGGAGCATGATTTGGAAGCTAGTTTTGCTATCTGTTTTTTTTATCAAAAAGCTTGTTATGTTATACGTTTTGGAGAAAAGGTAAAAGTTTGGACGTTTAGAGTAGGAAAATCTCGAGAATTGGGTTTTGAATACGGTTCCGGTCCGTATGAATCCGAGCAATATTTTGTCCTTGGGACGGAAAAATTTTTCTCAACCTTTGATACTTCGGCACTTTTGGTAGGGGAGGGGTTGGATCTTGAGGAAATAATCGATGGACTGGCGACGGATATTTCTTCTGATAGTAAACAAAGCGAGATTGGTGTCGCATTTATAAAAATTGGCATTGACGATGAACAAAATATTGAACAAGTTGAAGCGGTGCCCATAGAAAAAACTTTGGCGCCCCGAGAGATTCTGGCACGTGATGAGGTGGACAGTCGAGTCTTTGAAGAGAGTGAGGATGAAGTTTTGAAAAAAAGAAAATTTAGTATTGGTAAGATTGGCGGGGGTTTTTTGGGCGCTGTTATTACCGAAATTGGCAAATTAAGTCGAGGGGATATTCGGGCAATCTTTAGATTGAGGCGCAGTTTGGTAATGGTGGCGTTTTTGCTTTTAGTGGTTCTGGCAGGGTCCGCATTTTTTACAATAAACAATCAAAAACAAGCTAGTAAAGTAGTTGAATTTAAAAGGCATGTGGAAAGTGCAAAGTCGAACCTTGCTGCGGGTGAGTCGATAATCTCTCTTAATAGCGAAAGGGCACGAACAAAACTAATTGAGGCAAGCAGTGATATTACCCGAGCACTGGCACTTTTTCCAAAAGATGAGGAGTCCGCTTTGATAAAAAGTGAAATTAACAATAAATTAAAAGAGACAGAAAACGTTAGCGGTTTGCCGTTTAGGGAAATTGCCAACATTGGAGAAGGGCTGGTTTCTCTGGCAATATCCAAAAATGGTCTGGTAGGTTTTTCTAACGATAAAATATATAAGGTTTCATTGGACGGAAAAATTTCCGGCAGTGGAAATAGCCAGAAGGGAACTTCTACCGGCTTTGTTTGGGATGATTCTGCCTTTGTCATCTCGGAAGGCAAAATTGTAAAAATCGGTTTGGATACGCAAAAAAAAGATGAGGTTATGAGTATCGATTTTGGGCGGGATATAGCGGTTTTTCTGGGAAACGTTTACGTTTTGACTAGAGATCAGATTTTGAAGTTTGTGCCTATAGAAAATGGTTACGGAGATGGAGCCTTTTATTTGGAGAAAAAAGAGGATTTTGGGGACTTTTCGCGATTGGCGATTGACGGGTCGATTTGGGTAACTCAAAATAGCCAGATCTTGAAGTATAACCGAGGCAAAAAAGAGAATTTTTCGATTCAAGGGTTAGTACAGACTGATGTTGCTTTCGGAGAAATTTATACAAATTCTGATATAGATAATCTATATGTCATCGACAAGTTAAATGGGGCACTTTTGGTTATTGGTAAAGATGGTGTATTTCAGAAAGTGTATCAATCTTTTGAATTTAAAAAAAATCCGACATTTGTGGTTGATAAGGCAAGTGGCAAAGTATATATAGCAACCGGTGGCAAAATTTTGGAAGCTGGGTTGTAGATCTGCAGAATTAGTGAATCGGTATAATCAGTATGTCAGTAAAGTCAGTAAAATCGGTGTGTCGGTGGGCCGGTAAGTCGGTAAGATCAGTAAAGTAGGTAAAGTCGGAGTGATCGTTGAGTGACTTCTAAATCTTATGAAAATCTTCAATCGTAAAGCTAGATTTAAATATCAATTTTTAGAAAAAGTTGAGGCAGGTGTAGTTCTTAACGGTGCGGAGATAAAATCGATTCGAGCCGGGCGGGTTGATTTGTCGGAGGCGTTTGCCAGAATTAATAATGGAGAAGTGTTTTTGATAAATGCATTTATCAATCCCTGGATGGGATCGGAAAAATATGCGAGCAGTAGGCGAGAGCGAAAATTATTGCTCCACGGCAAACAAATTTTGAATTGGCAGGGCAAGATTGCCGGAGGAAAATTAACCCTGGTTCCTCTCACTATTTATATCAAAGGCAATTTGGCCAAGGTGGAACTGGTGCTTGCCAAATCTAAGGCAAAATATGATAAGCGTGCAAGTTTGAAGAAAAAAACAGAAGAGAGGGACATTAACCGAGCTTTGCGAGGCGAAAAATATTAATTTTTTGAAAAAACAACAGCTTTTTCATCTTCCATAACAATATGCCAGTTTAAGTTTGATCTGAGATTGTTAACAATTTTATGGGTTGGAGGCAAAAAAATTATATCTACGTTATATTTGTCAAGGGTAATTTGTGCGGGTGAATATCCATTGATTAAATTTAAATAAATAGCGGCAAAGGACGTGTTATTGAAAAGATAATTATCCATGGCTCCGTAATAGAATACTTTTATGTTTGGATTTAGTAATAGTAGGTAACCTGACCAATTAGCATCACAGAGGATATTTTTGTCTGAAAATTGATCTACGACAAACTGGCTGCTTTTGTAGGGCCAACTAGCGTAATAAAATCTGCTTGGAGATCTAGTTTGCAAGAAATAACTGTAATTTTCGAAAGTTTTATAGACAATCATTATTTGTAAAATGTTTGAAAAAGCGATTAGGATTATGGTAAGAGTAAGACTAAAAAAGGCAATTTTTATTGGGGCGAGGTTTAGGATTTTTTGATCAATAACTTTTTTGTAATCATAAAATAGGAGATGCAGTGAAGGAAGATAAAAAACGAGAAGAGGCAGGGCAAATCTAGCAGTGTATAGCGAGGAAATGAAAAATATTAAAAGCAAAGTTTTTTCTCGAGTGCCTATTTTGATTTTTAATTTATAGATCACAATTACAGTTAAGACAATAAAACTTGCGAAAATCCATCCAGTTCCTCCGGAACCAACTAAGGGTTTCCAATCGATATTTATATTTCTAAGATTTAATGAAGAATTAAATGATATTTCCAATGCCTGCTTCCAGGCTCCATAAAAATAAGGGTTTATTAATGTGGCCAAGAGTGAAAACCCAAGAACTTTTATAAGTGTTTTTATTTGTGATGTGTTTATCTCCTTTGAGAATGCGGAAATTACAATAAACAGAGTAAAAGTTAAAAGTCCTATAAGAAAAGAGCCATGAAAGTTTACCCAAAGGAAAAATATAAATGGTACAAAATAGATAGTTTTGGATTTTTCATTTGCGAATTTTAGAAACAAATAATAGGTTATCGAAAAAAAAAGGAAACTAAAAGCACGGGGTCTTGCTCCCGAAATAGATAGAATAAGTGGGGTTGTTGCTAAAATTAAAAATAAGTTGATGTTTTTTTGATATAAAGTTTTGATAATTTTAATCAGGAAAAAAACACTTAAAGTCAGAATACATGAATAGAGAGCAGAAACGCCTGCAAAGCCGGCTATTTTGTAGCTTAAGAAAACTGCAAGATAACTTGCCCAAGAATGATAAATATATTGGTAATTGGGAAGAGTAAATGAGAATAGGTCGTGAGTAGGTATACTTTTTGTTTCAAAAATAAATTTACCGACTGCCAAATGCCATCCAAAATCGGTGTCTGTTATTGCTTGCAAAAGTAAAATAAAAATAATTAGATAGAAAAAGAAAGTTTTTAAATAGTTTTTGATCACTTAAATTATTATAGCGATTTTGATTTTAAAGGTTGATTTTGGTACAATTCGATTTCCTGGGGATGTATTGTTTCGACAGGATTGCTCTTTAATAAACTGCAGGCCGAATATGATTCTAAAGTGCGTTAAACTTTGAATTAACCTTACGTGCAAAGGA
>CAYHKI010000059.1:0-6675 GCA_964357165.1 uncultured Gammaproteobacteria bacterium
AAGCTAAATTTTATCTTGCATTAAATAATCTAGTGTGTAATAATAGTGTGTAATGCAGCAAAGGATTAATATTACATTACCACCAGACTTAGCGCAAGAATTGCGTCGAAATATTGCGGACAGAAAGCGTAGCAAATTCATAACAGAAGCGATTAGGGAGAAGTTAACAAAAGGCGATTTAAAAGATCAGCTTAGAAAAAGTGCGCAAGCCCAAAAGGAAATAATCGAGCAAATCCAAGAAGATTTCAAATACGTTGATGCAGAAGCATTTGAAAAGTTACCCTAAACGGGGCGAAATTTTTGTTGCAGATTTAGATCCGGGGTATGGCCATGAAATGCACAAAAAGAGGCCGGTTCTGATTATTTCCAATAGTGCGCTTAACCAAGTATTGCCTACAGTTATCACTATTCCATTCAGCTCTATAGTCCCAAAATTTATAGGCCCTGATGTCGTCAAGATTATCGACTTGAAAATCGGACTCAATAAAGAATCAGCGCTTATCATTAATCAGATGCGCTCAATAGACAAATCGAGGTTAGTTAAAAAGATAGGCACCCTTTCAAGCAGAAAACAACTCGAAGTAGATCAAGCCCTCAAACTTGTCCTTGGCCTAGAACCACTCGAATGAACACTAATTTGCACATAAAAAACACCGCCGCTTCATCTGACGACGTCAACACTCGCTATTCGCGTCTTTCCAACAAAATTACCAACATGAAATCAATCGAAGCAAAAGTTACAAAGAAATTAAAGTAGGTGCTATAATCCGATACATGAGAAATGAGAGAGAACCTCAAAGAGAAAAAGATGAGGACAGTGGGAAGCTACCTTTGCTTGTTACAGGAACAGGCATTATGGGAACAGGGTTATTCTTAATTGGGGCCGGTATTAAGGCAGTTGCAACCGGTGAATCAGCGGAGACAGCGGTTGTCTGCTTTTCTGCTGGATCGGGTATGTTTGGAATTGGTCTTTATACAGCAGGCAGAGCACTCGATAGCTAGACAAACCTCCGCTATATCAACATCATGTTAAAACAAGCAAAGCTTGCGGTTCTCGTCCTTCGACCAACTCAGGACTACGGGTCTAAGGCAGGATGTCAGATATTCTTCAAGACTTAAATCCACAACAAAATTAACCCGCGCCACCCCCCCCTCCTCCTCCTCCACCACCACCGGAGAAACCTCCTCCCGATCCGGCAGAGAAGCTGGAGTTGAGACTTGAAGAAAAACTATTCATTCCACTTGAGAAGTCAGAAAAAGAATTAAAAGATCCACCGGCACCAACGTACCAACTTGGTGCAGCTGCTTCACCCAAAACAACCGGCATCAACTTTAAAATCTTATCCGTCAGCCCAAATAAAGCACCATAAACTAAGTACCTCTCCCAAAGTACCAAATCGTGCGGCATTTTCTCTTGAAAATGTCCCATATCATCCAAAAAGTTTTTAAAGGCCTGCCATTTTCTTGCCTCAGCTCCGTGGGCAACACTCCATCTTTTCATAAATCCTAAAAGGCTCACATTCTTTTTTGATTTGGTCAAAACTAACACGAGTTGCAAGAACTTTGCACCAATAATAAATCCCCAGACCAAAAATGGCCCAACAAAAACAATAATATGAAATACATCAAAGAAATACAGTGCGATTGCATCCAAAACTACAATAATTACAAACGAAGCAACAAAAAAATTATGTCTCTTCTCACTGCCTTGTTCCAAAAAGCCCAACTCTTTTGCCTCGTCTTTTATTTCTTTTTCAAAATCCTTCCAAAAAATGCGAAAAGTGCTGGATTTAAAACTTTTTTTAAGATCGGATAGTTTAAAAGCTAAAGATTCGTCTTTTATACCAAAAGCCATCTTTTCGTCTTCTGACCAGACACTTAAGGTACCAGAAACTTCACTAAGCAGCGTCTTTTCATATTTCCTAAGTTGTGTATCCATTTTTATTTCATCAAG
The DNA here is from genome assembly GCA_964357165.1 of uncultured Gammaproteobacteria bacterium. Lineage (GTDB taxonomy): Bacteria > Patescibacteriota > Microgenomatia > Curtissbacterales > GWA2-41-24 > CAYHKI01. The sequence continues at coordinate 1,955 of CAYHKI010000059.1, forward strand.
ACCCTTTTTAAAAATAATTGCGTATTCGTGTTCACTACTTGTGCCAAATAAAAACCTTTTTTTAAGAACACGCCTGTCGGCAATCACCAGATATTTGCGGTTTGCAAGATCAAAAAGCGTCGCGATAAATGATTTGGTTGTCACACTATTTCCTTGAGACAATAAAATTTCTACAAGCGCCGGAGGCAGATTAGAAGGGGGATCGTGCAGATATTTAGGTGTGTTATGGTCATACTCGCGTCCATATTTAAGCCAGGAATAAATCCAGTATGCCGCCCAAAGAATATTTACCAAAAATAAAAAGTACAATAAATATTGTTTATAAACCCCTGAAGAAACATAGCTTTTTTCTTCGTCCAAAACTGCCTGCAGGCTTTTGTTTGAATTTACAGCAGATTTGACAAAACCCTTCGGGAAAACCAATCTCACTTCAACAAACTGTTTTGAGGGAATATCAGAAACTGTAAATCGGACAGAATTGTCACTTATAAAATCAAAATTGCCGTTTGTAGGTCCATGGGCAAAAGCGTAAACTTGATTTTTAGAAATGGTTTTTGGAAATGTGACCACAAAATCCGCATTTGTCGTTTGCTTATCCCATTTGTCTCCAATCACCTGCCAGTAAAATTCGTCAAAATTCGCTCCGCCTCCAAGTGCATTTGTTAGTTTATAAGAAAAAGTAAAAGTTCTCTGATCATTAAAAGCAGCATAGATCCATCTGGCATGGAAATAGTCACCCCTTGTTTGCTCGGTTATTTTTAAAGGATTGCCATTTTCAGTAACTAAAAAATTTGTCACCCGTGAATTATAAGAATACCCCTTGCGTTTAATAACCAGCGGAATATCGATATAGGCATAGCTGAAAGAGCCGTCAAAATTGTATGTACGCATCTCGACAACATCTACAGATCCATCAGCATTAATGTTATAAGTGCCGCTGACTTTAGGAAAATAATAATCTTTTGCAAACGAGTTTTTTGGCAAAACAAAAAAAGCAGTAAATAAAAAAACAATAAATATCAAAAACCGACGCATCTCTATCATTATCACAAAACAGCTTTCGCGATTACAACATCATGCTAAAATAACCATTCAACCTGTTGACAGATTTATACAAATAACATACAATTCTTGTATATGGCCAGCCAAACCTTAAACATTGCACTACCCAAAGAACTGGTAAAAAGAGTTGATGAGCGTGCCAAGCGAGAATATAAAAATCGCAGCGAATTAATCCGTGAAGCTCTAAGAATTTATTTGAGTCGAGTCGAAGGATGGGAACATCTCTTTGAATACGGCCAAAAAATTGGAAAGAAAATGGGCATCAAAAGAGAAAAAGATGTAGACAGAATAGTTGAAGAGTACCGCCACAGTGGTCGCTAGGTTAAAGGTTGTATTAGACTCCAATATCATAATTTCCGCTCTTATCTATGGTGGCAAACCCCAAAAAATAATTGACTTAGTCCTAGAAGAAAAAATAATTGCCTATACGTCACAAATCCTAATAGCAGAGCTAGTGGACATTCTTATAAAAAAATTTCACTTCACAGCCGAAAGGTTACAAGAGACTGAAAAATATATCAATGAAGAATGGTTGTTTACATTACCCAAAGTCAGCATAAACATCCTAAAAGATATTCCGGACAATAGAGTTTTGGAGGCTGCAGTTCAAAGCGGGAGTCAGTATATAATAACCGGTGACAAAGCCTTACTAAATCTTAAAAATTACAAGAAGATACAGATTGTCTCACCGGCCGAGTTTGTTAAACTTGACACAAAAGAAGCAAAAAACACAAAAAGATTAAAAGAAAGTTAATATATTGTCATGGATCAAAACGAAGAAAAACCAAAACATCCGATAACAGGTGAACCTTATGATGAAGAAGTAGAAAGAGCAAAGCTTATCCCAGTAGACCAAATCAAAGATGCAGAAGTTCAAGCAAAATTCAAAGACTTCATTAGAGAGTCGTTAAGAGACAATCCAGAGAAAAGAAAAATCAATGCTAAAAAACTATTAGAAATTACATCGCGTGCAACCTGGGTGTTTCGAAGCTATTTTAGTTACGTTCCCAATCGAGATACTTTTCAAGAAAGAGCGTCTATCAATTTTACCGAAACAGAAGGAAACTATAATTTAACAGAATTAATCAAATATGGAGAAGATCGAGGGGACTCTACGCACTTAGTATTTGATCAAGTAAAAATATTAGAAGATGGTGAAAGGAAAGTTGTTTGGGAGGGTTTACAAATTAGCCTAAGTAATCAAGGTAACTATATTGAAATAAATTATGATGATAACGGACAAATTATTAAGTTTAATTTAATACCTCAAGGTGTATATCATCGTTCAACTAACATAGATATACCTGATCTTAAAAATAAGAAAAGAATCATAGTAACTGAAGAAAGTTTTGATTATGAATGGGAATACAACGAGGTAAACAGCACAATTGTTTATAAAAGGATAAAAGGCAGTAGATTATTGGACAATATGTTTGTCCCGACAAAAATTGATAAAGAACAAGTGATTAGCGACTTGTGCCCGCGGGAGTTAATAAAAAATCCTTACGAAGCGAGTAGTGACCTTGACAACAAATGGTTAGACAAGGATATCTTAAAAGATGCATTTGGAATAGACTGGCAAAGAAGTTAAAAAGCTAATTAGTCTAAACCCTCGTGTTAAAATGTCTGCGTGAGGGAAGAACACTTATTGAATTCAGAAACAAAAGAATTCGAAAGATTTTCTGTGAATGTTTTTTCCAGAGGGAAAACTCCAACCCATAATGAAGATTCATGGGTAGCAACAGATGACACATTAGCAGTAATTGACGGGGCAACACCTAAAACTAATGATAGTTTTGACGGAAAAACCGGGGGAGAATTTGCAAGCCAACTTGCTCGCAGTGTGATACAATTCGAAACTAATTTAGTGGGGGAAGCACTTGTTAATTTACTTACCGCAAGATTCAATGAAGCATTTTCCCGAATAGGTGTTTCACAATTAGTCGGAACAAATCCGACAGCAAGACCAACAGCTGTGCTGACTGTAGCTAGAATTGTTGGAGACAAGATGATTATTACCCAAGTTTCTGATGTGTCATTTCGTATAAACGCTACCCAAGTCTATACTAGCCCATTGGTAATAGATGAAGTGATGGCTCAAAAAAGGACTGAAGCAATAAAACGAGCTCAACAAACGAACTCAAACATGAGCGCTGACAAGCTTCTCGCAATTGGTAGGGAGGCAATTCGGGACACACTGGAAACCCAGGTTAGGCAGTACCAAAATAACCCAGAACATCCTTTTGGGTATGGAGCTATCGATGGTAGGCCTGTGCCCAAAAAATTTATCAAAATATTTTCATTTGATCTAAAAGATATCCAAACCCTGGAAATTTTTTCCGATGGTTATTTTAAAGTAGCAGACGAACCAATAATTTCTAGTTGGGAACGGGCTTTTAGGGAGGTAGAAGAGGAAGATCCATATAAAATTGGCCGATTTACGTCAACGAAAGGTTCATCTAAGGAGAGCTTTACCGACGACCGAACAATTTTAATTGCAAGAATTCAATAATGTTCGATATCATCAAAAATTTAAACCAACAGCAGTTAGAGGCAGTTACTACCACCGAAGGGCCGCTTTTGATAATCGCCGGTGCCGGAACCGGTAAAACTACAGTTATTGCCCGAAGAATTGCCTATATTATCGAAAAAAAGCTGGCTCGTCCTTCCGAAATTTTGGCACTGACCTTTACCGATAAAGCAGCCGGAGAAATGGAGGAACGTGTCGATCAATTAGTCCCTTACGGTTTCATCGATACCTGGATTTCTACTTTCCATGCTTTTGGAGATAGGGTGCTGCGGGACAACGCTTTTGATATCGGTCTAACCCCGGACTTTAAAGTCCTATCTCGCCCACAGCAAGTTTTATTTGTTACTCAAAACCTTTTTCGTTTTGACCTTACCTATTACCGGCCGCTAGGTAATCCGACAAAGTTTATTTTTGCAATCCTATCTTTCTTTTCCCGTTTAAAAGATGAAAATATTAGCACCCAAGATTTTTTAAAATTTGCCAAAAATTTTATAAATGAAGACAAACTAGAAATGCAAAAAATAAAAGAACTTGCACAAGCTTTTGAAAAATATGAAAAATACAAAGATGAAGCAGGATTTTTAGATTTTGGAGACCAAGTCACAAAAATTATAGAACTTTTTAAGGTTCGTCCAACCATTCTCAAAAATTATCAGCAAAAATTTAAATACATCCTAGTCGACGAGTATCAGGACACAAACTTTTCTCAAAATATTTTGGTAAAAATGTTATCCACCAGACACAAAAATATTTGTGTAGTCGGTGATGACGACCAATCCATTTACAAATTCCGCGGTGCGGCAATTTCCAATATCATCGATTTTAAAAATGATTTCAAAAAAGCCAAACAAGTAGTATTAACCCAAAACTATCGATCAACTCAAGCGATATTAGATTGTTCCTATAAGCTAATTAGGCACAACAATCCGGACCGGCTCGAAGTTCAAAACAAAATCGACAAAAAATTAAAATCATCTAAAAAGAATTATGGTCAAAGTCCACAGGAAATATTTGCACCGACACTTTCCGAAGAAGCAGATATGGTTGCCGAAAAAATCGAGCAACTCATGATAAAAACTCCAAAACGAATGGCCAATGGCAAATCGCAAATGGCGTCCTACTCTTACCG
>CAYHKI010000060.1:0-6646 GCA_964357165.1 uncultured Gammaproteobacteria bacterium
AAAAAATTCTTAGCGGGTTCTATCATGTAGTCGCCGACAACTTTACCTATAGCTACACCTGCTAAGGCGCCTCCAGCCGCGCCAAGTGCGGTTGTTGTTGCGATTATGATTGGACTTGAAACTGCAGCTACTGGTACCAGTACACAACCTATGACTGTTGCTGCGCATGCAGCGGCTGCCAGGGAGACAAAACCTCCAGCTATTAAAGAGCCTACCGCGAAGCCTGCAGCTCCACCTATGACACCACCGATGCCAGCACCAACACCCATAGAGACAATAGTTGCTGATCCGGAAGCAATTCCAAGTGCAATCAATCCACCGGCAACCGCACCTATACTTGCTCCAATAAAACCACCTGTTACTCCACCTAAGACAGTAAAAACTGGAATAGATAATCCAAAAGTAAAAGGGGCTAGGGCGACACCTACTTGGAATCCAAGAACCGCACCTACACCAAAACCTGCTGAGCCGCCAATTGTTGCACCAATAATAGCACCCTTAACAGCAGCAGCACCCAGCTTTATCATGTAAAGCATGATTGCACCAAAGATTGCACCTGTACCTAAGGCAAGTTTTTTACCGGTACTAAAAGTTTTCGAGGCAATTCGGCCTTCGGGGCTATACTTAGCCCCTTCTTTTAGCTTGGATATTAAACCGGAAATTTTTGTGGACATTTCTAGCTTAAATATAACACTTTTAGATATTTTGATTTAGTAATTATTTTCACAAGGTTGTGAAAAAAGAGTAATTTTGAGGCTAATAGTGGTGCTTTGCGGCAGTTGTTTCATATGTTATGTTGAATTTACTATGGAGCAACACCCTGTCCCGCAAAATATCTCCTCCTTTCATTTTAAGCTTTTTTGGAATTTAACAACCAGACAGTTTGTAATTCTAGTTGTGCCTTTAACATTTGCCACTATGATTTACTTTTCCGGACTTAATACAGTAATTAGATTTTCTTTATCAGCTATTCTTGCAGGCTTTGGTTTTTTTGTGTCCTTAGTGCAAATTGGAGGCAGGCCGTTTGATAAGTGGTTTTTGGCCTTTATAAGGGCTATATTTTCACCGACACAAAGGATTTGGGTTAAAGAAAAACATATGCCTGAATTTTTGAATGTAGTAATTGGGCAGGCACGAGACGAGGGTAAGATTCCTGAGGAGATTACAACACAAAGCAGAGAGAGAATGTTGGCGTTTTTAAGGTCACTACCAAAAGAAAATGCTTCTTCTCTTGACATTAGGGAACAGGTTGCGATCCAGGAATTGAATTTGACAAATGGCGAAGCCGGGGTAGGTAAACTGCCGCCACCTATTATTTGGCCGACCATAGTAAAAAGGCTCGAAGAAAAGGTTGAAATTGTGATTGGTGAGGAAAAGCCTAAAAAACCTGCTGGAACACAAACGGATTTAGCTGCTTTTCATATAGAAAAGGAAGCGGTAAGACGAGAAGAACAAGTTAAATTAAAAGATAAAGTTATACCTAAACAATATTCCGTTTTTCCAAAAATTTCTGAGAGTGCAAAAGCTTATATATTGCCAGGTATAGAGGACAGGTTAAGGCAAAACGTGAAGAGTGAACAATCAATTAAACAGTTGGCTGCCCATTTAGCATCAGAAGCAAACTTTTCGCTAGACAATATTTTTTCCCTTAAAGAGCCAAATAGTAAGGCTAGATTGATGCGTGGAGTTGGTAAAACAAGGGTTAGAAAACTACACTTTGCTCCCCCTGAGAATTTTGATCTTTCCAAGTTACCGATTCGTGGAGAAGGAAGAATTGAGATTTCGGATGAGCTTGCACGCCGTTTTCATTTTGAGGAAGAAAACCCTGAGGTGGTTTTAGCAAACAGTGCCAGAAGCACGGTTGAAAGTGTACAAATTCATATTCCCGTAAAAGGACAAGAAGTAAGCCAAACATTACCAAAACAAGCAAAATCTTTTGCCAATAAAAAAGCAGTAGAAGCAACCAATACGGCGAGTGTTGTAAAACAAGAGGTTAAAAAAGAAGACTTCTCCAGATTTTCGATGTCCAACACTAAACAAATAAGCGACATACCAAATTTGGGACAAAGCGCGCAAATTATTCCCCTGACAAGTTCACCAAACGTGGTTTCCGGGTTGGTTACGGACATGAACGGTACTCCAATAGACGGGGCGGTACTTGTGATTCGAGACGCTAATGGTATGCCAGCAAGGGCTCTTAAGACCAACAAATTAGGTCAATTTTTGTCGGCAACGCCACTTGGTAATGGTGTTTATACAATTGAGGTTGAAAGTGAAAGGGTCAAATTTAGACCAACGCAGCTTAGCGCCAACGGGCAAGTATTGCAGCCTCTGGGAATACAAGGAGAGGTGTTGAAGTAATATGAGTAAAGTTTCGGAAAAAATTAAAGCATCGACACAAGAGCATCTGGATGTTGAGGATATTACTCAAGACTTGGTTCTTCTTAAAACAGGCTGGGTTGCTATGGTATTGTCGACATCTGCTGTTAACTTCGATATTTTATCTGAGGCTGAGCAAGATGCGACTATGTATGCTTATGGTGCGCTTTTAAACTCCTTAACTTTTCCATTGCAAACTTTGATCAGATCTAAAAAACAAGATATTTCTGCCTATTTTAAACATTTGGTGGAGGCCGAGAAAAATCAACAAAACCCGGACCTTAAGCGTCAAATGCAAAAGTATCGCGATTTTATTCAGTCGACGGTTCAACAGAGGACACTTTTGGATAAAAAGTTTTATTTGATAATCCACTTTTCACCACTTGAGCTTGGGGTGGGTAACGTAAAGAAGCAAAGCGCACAAAGTAATAAAAATAAACTGCAGTTGATTGCCGACGCAAAGGCAACTATGGCACCAAAAAGAGACCATTTAATTAAACAGACAGCAAGGCTGGGGCTTATTTCCAAACAACTTACAACTCAAGAGTTGATAGAGCTTTTTTATGATATTTATAATCCGGCACCAACTGGTACACAAAGAGTACTATTGGATTCTGCATCCTACACAGTTCCTTTGGTAGAACCGGATGTGGAAACTCCTGCGCCAAGTCCAACCCCAGTGGAGACAGAACTGGCACACGGGACACCAATTGACTCGAAAGCAACGGAGCAGGTGCAAATGCCGATACAAACTCCTGCTGTGGTAAATATTGTAGATTCTGGTGCAGTTGTGCCAATTATTTCAAGTGAGACAGTAAATGCTTCGGTTTTGCCACAAAGTGTGCCAGTTGCAACACAAAGCCAGGAAGAAGCTCTAAAGAATTTACAGGAAGCAACCCAGAGAGCGGTTGGAATGGCAAATAAAAGTTAATAGTTTATGGCCTGCCTGCCGGCAGGCAGGTTAATTGTTCATAGCTCATGGGGAGTAAATAATATATGAATTTGATAAATATTTTAAAACCACCAAAAGTACAAGGACAACAGCTTACCGATAAGGAAAAGCGCTGGGCAGATACTCTAGCACAAGGTATTGTTTCGGTTAAGGATATTATTGCGCCGGCGGCTATTGAGGTAGATTTTGATTATATAAAAGTCGGCTCTACATACTGGAGGACGCTTTTTGTGGTTGGTTATCCAAGATATGTTCAGGCGAACTGGCTTTCGCCGCTTATCAATTTCGAACATACTTTGGAAATTGCGTTGTATCAGTATCCAGTTGAGGCCAAAGGAGTTTTAGACGATTTGAGGCGAAAAATTACGGAGATGGAGGCAACAATGTCTTCGGATATCCAACATGGTCACGTGCTGGATCCGACAGTTCAGGCTGCACTGGAGGATGCCCAGGTTTTACAGGAGGAGCTGGTCAAAGGGCAAGAGCGATTTTTTCAGTTTGGGCTTTATGTGTCGATTCCGGCAGATTCTATCGAAGAGCTTAATACGGTATCAAAGCAGGTGGAATCGACAATGGGCGCACTACTTTTGGTGCCAAAGCATGCCACACTGCAAATGGAAGACGCTTTTAAAACTACTCTACCTCAGGCGACAGATCACCTATATATAACACGCAACATGGATACGACATCTTTGGCGACAACATTTCCGTTTACTTCGTCTTCTCTAACCTCCAATACAGGTATTATGTATGGAATTAATGAGCATAACGGATCGCTGGTTATTTTTGACAGATTTTCCCAAGAGAATGCTAACAGTGTTATTTTTGCCAAATCCGGATCTGGTAAATCCTATCTGGTTAAGCTGGAGGCGCTGAGGTCTTTGATGTTTGGTGCGGAAATTATTGTTATAGATCCAGAAGAAGAATACAAAAATCTTTGCGATTCTATCGGCGGGGAATATATCTCTTTTGATTTTAATAGTCCTATCAAGATTAATCCGTTTGACTTGTCGGGTGTTTACGAAGAGGGTGAAAACGAACTGGGTCTAAAGATCCTTTCACTGCATGGGTTTTTTAAAGTAATTTTGGGCACGTTGTCACCGGGAGAGGATGCGGTTTTGGACAGAGCGTTAGTTGCGGCGTATAAAGCGCGCGGAATAACGCCGGATCCTGCAACTCAGAAAAACGAACCGCCCCTGGTAGAAGATTTATATAAGGCGCTTTTAGGTATGGAGGAAGAGCAGGCGCAAGGTATTGCGGATAGATTGGAAAAGTTTGTAAAAGGGTCGCTGATTGGAATATTTAACCAGCAATCCAATCTGGATATTAGAAATACCTTTACGGTTTTTTCTATAAAAAATTTGGAGGAAGAACTACGGCCGATTGCGATTTATCTTATCTTGGATCATATCTGGACAAGAATTAAGAATGATATTAGAAAAAGGATACTGATTGTGGATGAGGCTTGGTATATGATGCAGCATCCGGACAGCGCGACCTTTATGTATTCGATCGCCAAACGGGCCAGAAAATATTACTTGGGTTTAACGACGATAACACAAGACGTTGAGGATTTTTTAAATACGGATTATGGCAAGGCAATTGTAACTAATTCTTCGATTCAGATACTATTAAAGCAATCGCCAGCGGCAATAGATAGAATTGCAGACGTGTTTTATTTGACCGAAGGGGAACGGCATTTACTGTTGGCTGCTGATATAGGTGAGGGGATTTTCTTTGCCGGTGCAAACCATGTGGCAATCAGGGTAATTGCTTCTGACGACGAGCATTTACTGGTGACTACTAACCCGGAAGAACTTATGAATATAAAGAAACAGGCTGAGGAAAAAGAAGCTGGGTTTAGTAAGACTTAAATTATATCAGTCCTTCTTGCGTCAGGGTAAACAAAGTTGAGCTACTGTTCAAACTTCAGACCTCTTCCTTTGACTGTTTGGATGTATTTTGGTTTTGCCGGTTCATCCTCTATTTTTTTTCGAAGCCTAAAAACCATTTGGTCGATTGCTTCATCACTTACTGCTTCTGTGACTTTAGTCTGAGGCCAAACAGCTGAGATTAGTTCGTCACGTTCAATAATTTTACCTTGATTTTGAAGTAAGAATTTGAGAAGGCGGTATTCTTGCGCGGAAAGCAGTTCAGAGATAATGCTTGCGCCTTTTTGTATCTCTCGTGTTTCTGGATTGTAACTTATGTTATGGCGAACGTTTTGAGTCATGGTTTTTATGAATTCTTCAAAAATAGGAATGGAAAACTCAACTTGAGATTGCCCCTTTTGCCTTATAAGGTCAAGTTTTATTAAGTTTTCGTCGGTTTGGTTTGTGCTTTTCCCATTTTGGGCAAGCTCATAAAGTTCGTGTTGCTCGAGGCTTGTTAAAAATAACCAAATTTCCAGAAGAACTGCCTGAACTTGCAGATTTTTTAGCAGGGTTTCTGTTTCTAACTTTTCGTTTTGGCCTAAAACTAGCTCAGTTAGAATTTTGGTAAGTTTCGTATGGCCACCGGAAAGTTTAGTTATTTTTAATCTTTGATCCCTTGAAAGTTTTTTTGAAAAGACTTTTTCAATTTGTTCAAATAAAAATTCTGTGGCATTTTCGTCAAAAATATTAAGATAAACAGTGTTTCCTACAAAAAAGTCCCAATACTGTTTAACAATTTCTTCGTCAAGAAGGTCAAGAAGATCCCTTCTTGCTGCAAAAACAACAGAAAATTTATATTTGGAGTGTGTTTTTATGCTTTTTAACATCTGGAAAAAAGCCCTAGGGAGACGATTTTGATATTCGTCGAAATGATCTAAAAGAAAAACTATAGTTTGTTCTTCGTCAGAAAGTTTATTGACTGTTTCGACCAGCTGTTTGGAGAGTGCTAGGGGATCGCTTATGCTTGGTGTTTTTTGGGTAATTGTAAGAAGTAAAAATTTTGTAATAGTCGACTCTTCAAAACTTGTTAACTCGAGAAAGTTCAAATATATAAAACGTAGTGATTTTTCTTTATCTTTAAGGTGAAATTTTAGAAGATTACGGTTGTGGGCAAGAAGCCTAAGAATTGTGGCCTTGCCGGAACCCGGAATACAAACAAACTGGCAGAAGTTTCCAGTAAGGACATTGTCTAATATTTGTTTTATGGTTTCTGAGCGAAAATCGTTGGGAAATGTGCTCTCAAAGATGTTCATTTGTATTGAATTTAAAATACACTGTCTATTGTACAAGTTGCTGATGCCTAAAAGCTAATAGTCAACTGCTTTTTGTTAGCTTCCTGTTAGGTAGATATCAAGCAGAAAGTTAATGATTCCATTAAGCT
>CAYHKI010000061.1:0-697 GCA_964357165.1 uncultured Gammaproteobacteria bacterium
CCGATCTGATTGATCTTTTGAACATAACTTGCTTCTGACGCCGTAATTTTTATAGTATGAGTTCCACTTTGCAGTTGATCTGAATAGAATGGGGTTTTGCCGAGATGTTTACCGTCTAGAAAGACTGATGCTTCCGGGATTGAGGATACTTGAAGAGCCGCAGGCTTTTGTGAGCCAATAAGTGAACAACCGGAGAGAAAGATAGTTAGTAGTAAGTAGAGGGTAGTAAGTAGTAAATATTTTTTTGCAAATGATGATGAACTCTTAATGATTTGAAACGGAAAAGGCATTGTGTTTAAGGTAACATTTAAGCACGATCTCTGCAAGCGTTTTTGGTGATATCGACGAGATTAGAAATTGTCCTTGATAAGTTTAATTTGGCGAATCTGTTATTTCTTCGTGACTCATTTTTCTTGGCCATAAAAGATTGCCATTGACATCGTAAATAGGCAAGCACCTTGATAGATTTTTTTGATAAACGTGCATCATTTGTTGAGCAACTTCTTCTGCCCACTTAGAGTACTGTTCGGGAAATTTGTCCGGATTAATTTGCTCTATTGCTTGTAAATCATTCGCTGCTCTATCCTTTTCCTCTTGAGTAAGCCAGCCTGTCTGACCGTTCCGTTTGGCCATGTCTTCTAAAAATCGACGATTTTTATCCAGATCGACACCATCTCCGCCCTTATATAAAACAATT
>CAYHKI010000061.1:707-6612 GCA_964357165.1 uncultured Gammaproteobacteria bacterium
CTTGAAAAAACCTTGGTGCGACACGAGGTCTTAAAATATAACCATAGCCTGAAGCACCTTCGTAGCTTGGTTGTTCCGCAAATTCCAGACGATTTAGGGTCAGACGTGGATAAAGCATTTGTAAAAGCTTTTCCTCATCATTATCTTCATGATTATCATTGATATTAGTTTCCTCGTCGTGTGGAACAATTAATAAACCATTTTCATCCTCCAAATAATTGTCTGATTCACTATATGTTTTAGCTTCGCCTTCATTAAGTCTGGCTATATTAAAAATGATGACTATACCATCGTGAATATTGTTGCGACCTCCTCTTAAATAACTTGAATCTGCAATTTTCTTTATTTCCTGTTCGCCAATTACGTTAAAGTAAACAAAGGTTTGCGAAGGGTCTTCCTTTATTTCCTTTTTCCACTGATCAATAACTGCTTGTTTTTCGGAACTTTTTTTGATAGTACGTCTAACTCCGCCTTCACCATGTCCTAGCAATCCGGTTTCCAGAACAGAATCGAGAGTTTTGGTGATAGTTAATTTTGTAAATGCGGTTCTAGGAATATTGATATCTTTAACTTTTGACATTACTTTTTCTAGGGAGTGTTGCGGCAGTTCCGTAATTGAACTTTGCTGTGAAGTTTCTTTTGAGTCTATGCCGGCTTCTGCCATAATTTGATTGTAGCAAAATATTATGCTGCTTGACTGGAAGTTTGTTAAAATTATTAATAATATTAGCTAAATTAAGGCTAATTTGAGCTGGCGCAGTTTAATATGTTTGGTCTTCTTGGTTATTAAAATTCAGCCTTATTGCTAATACAAGCATTTATCGGCTCTGCTAACTTATTAGTTTTACTATCGGCTTGACTTTAAAGTTAGTATTTGCTATACTCCACACTTGTAAATTCTTCACTATAGGCTTGTTGTCCATATTCCCCAAGGAATAGCTATTGGGGTTTTGCGTGGCTTAGAGTTCAAGGAGGATTTATATAAATATGAAAAACAAAATAACAAGACTTACAAAAAGATACGTAAAAAGACTTGAGCGAAGGTTAATTCGTGTTGTAAGGTTTGTGCTGTTTAGAAACAAGTTTAGCCGACAAGTAAGGCGATTTGCCCATATGGATGCTCTTAAGGCGATTAAGATTTTTGCCCGTTTTATGCATTTTCAAATTAAAATTAGACCCAGAATCAAACTTGTTTCACGGGTAACACTGGCACTTTTGGTTGCTTTTTTGCTATCTGTCCAATTTGCCGGATACGTTAAAGCTAAGAAGTCTGAGGTTGTAATCAATGGCCATGCTGTTTTGGTTGCAGAAAAAGCTGATTTTGGCAAAATTTCAAACGCTGAGGGAGAAATTGAAGCTGTTGTTAGCTATAAACGCTCACCTTTTGATTTTAAGTATCCGGTTGACGGAGAAGTTTCTCAAGGGTTTAGTTTTTTTCATAGAGCTTATGACATTGCGGCTCCTTATAATTCGGAAATTAGACCGCTTGGAGCCGGCCGAGTTGAATTTGCCGGAACTGTGTCCGACGGAAAAGGAAATATTGTTGTCGTTGACCATGGTGACGGACTCAAGACGCTTTATGCCCATATGAATAAAATTGAGGTTAGCATTGATAACCTGGTAAATTCTGATAGTATTATAGGAACTGTCGGTTTGACTGGTCACACTACAGGGCCACATGTCCATTTAGAAGTATATGACGGTAGTGTTGCTATTAATCCTGCAGGGGTTTTGCCGGATAAGTAAATTAGTTTAGTGCCCTAAGATTAAATTTATCTTTTTGATCATCTTGGTTTTCATCAACGTTTCTTGCTTGTAACCCTTTTTCAGTTAATTCCTCTATTAAAATCTTAAACTCTAGTGGATTTCCGATATTTTCGATAACTATTTCGCGCTGGTCAAAACCGGCTGTGATGATTACTAAATGACCTGTGTTGAAAAGAAATCTTTGCATAAAAGATTGCTCAACTGTTACATGGGTGATGGCAGATAGTGGAGCTGTTACAATTTTTCTGGAAAATATTCCTCTGACTATTAAAAACCTTCGATTGGTAAGGGCATAGGTAAAAGATTGTTTCATACGGATAATGTGCGTATATTTGGGTGTGTTGTAAATTAAAAGCAGTAGTGGAATAAAGCCAAAATATTTGAGCCAATCATAGTCGGTAATAGTAAATACGCCAAAAAACATAAAGATAGCCGTGTAAGTTAGAATTAAGGGTATAAAAAGCAAAAACAGAAGTGTAAGGATAAAATATCTGGTTCCAATACCTGTAATATAGACTATTTCTTCACCTGATGAGAGTAGTTTCGAAAGTCTTTTTTTTTGAGCCTTTGGTACTTCTTTTAATGCCATAAGTTCAGTTTAGCCCTTAGACTAATCTGGAACAAGTCTCTTGATATACTCCCTTCGTTATTACTCAGGATAAACCCCTCATTATTTTCGGGGCAAGCAGGACAAGTCATTGGGCAATTGTTTGACAATTGGCCAGATACTGCCGACAATTGATTATGACTGCCCATGGAAAATTCATTTGCCGGTAGATTTGTTGCAAAAATTGCTGTAGCTATTTTTATAATTGCGGCCTTAGACCTTGTTTTTGTAAATTGGTGGATATTAAAGAGTAATAGACAAGGCGGTTCATTGGTGGGAACGGAAATATCAAACAATAAGGCTGTTGATAATAATGTGGTTTCTGATTCATTTTCTGCCACTCCCGCTGCCACACCAGTAGTGAGTGATATTCAAACTGAAAATAAAGATGCTGCTATAAGGCAATCCCCTAGCCCAACAGCACAACCTGCTGCTATTCAAACAGTAGTACAAACTGCAAACCGTGAAATTTTTATACCAATGGGTTCCGGCCAAAGCAAAAGCGATACGTTTGCTGACATTGGTGGTACAGAAGTTACGATAGATACGACAAAATACTCGCCAATAGATTATGTGGTTTTTGAAGCGTCCATTTGGGTTGATGGCGGTAATGGCAGGGCTTGGGCACAAATAAAAAACGTTAACGATAATAATCCGCTTATAGAAAGCCAAATTTCTAATCCTACCTCAACTGCAACATCTAGAACTTCTGGAAAAATACCAATTCCATCCGGATCTAAAACTTATATTGTTCAAGCAAAGACAGATATGACGGATTTTGCCGCACATGTTGGTAATGCAAGGCTAAAAATTGTTTTGAAATAATTAAATTGGAAATTTAGTAATCCATGCCGCCTTGTGTATCGGAACTTCTCTGTAAATTTCTATCTTACTGATTCACTAATATTTTTCTGTTATAATATAAAAGTGCATTAGTTGTTAACATGACTCCTCCATCACTTTCTATCCCTAAAGATCAACTAGTTAAGTTTTATATCGTGCAAAGGTTATCCACTGCTGTGATAGCAAAGAAGTTTAATTGTAACCATGTCACTATTTTAAATTATTTGAAGAAATACAAGATTTCCAGTCGGTCGAGATTGGGTAACCGAAATGCGGTGAGTATAGAAAAAGAAGTTCTGTATGATCTTTATAGCATCAAGGGATTTACCCAGAAGCAAATTGCTGATCAATTTGGACATAGCCGTTTCGGTATCCAAAGATTGATGAAGATATACGGAATAAAATCAAGGACTGATTCCGAATCGCACACGAAATATCTAAAGTATGATTTTAACGGAGATTTTGCTGAAAAAGCCTACATGGTTGGTTTTAGATTGGGAGACTTGAATGTTCACAAAGTTCACGAATTAATCCAAGTGAGATGCTCTACTACAAAAGAAGCTCAGAAACATTTAATAGAAAGCTTATTTAAAAAATATGGTCATGTGCATACATGGAAGGCAAAAAGGGGAACTTTTGAAATAATCGCGCTTTTGAATCAATCGTTTAATTTTTTATTACCTAAAGTGGACCTTATAGAAGATTGGATTCTGGTTGACACTAATAACTTTTTAGCTTTTTTGGCTGGTTATGCTGACGCTGAAGGCTCTTATTATTTAAGAAAACCTTATTATAAACGGGCTAAATCCGGCTGGGGCGTTTTCGAAATTAGTACAAACGATAAGAATATTATTCAAACTATATATTTACTTCTCAAAGATTTGGGTATTGAAGCTAATTTTTCAAAATCTAGGATTGCAGGTGTAATAGATAAACGTGGAGTTAAAACCAATAAAGACGTTTGGAGGTTAACAGTTTCTAGAAAGCAGTCTTTGTGGAATTTTATTAAGATGATTGAACCATTTCACAAGCATAAAGATAGATTGCATTCATTGAAGTTGGTGAAGAAAAATTTGTTGTTGAGGAATAACTTACCCTATTGTCACCCTATTGTTCTTTAGTAATCCATTCCCCCTGGAGGCATGGACATTGCTTTTTCGGGTTCCTTTATGTCGGTGATTAAAGCCTCTGTGGTTAATATCATCATAGCAACCGAGGCTGCATTTTGAAGCGCGGATCGGGTAACTTTAACAGGGTCGATTATTCCGGCTGCTGTTAAATCCTCGAATTTGCCAGTCATGGCATTTAAACCAACATTACCGGTTGCCTTTTCGACTTCTTTTACAACCCAACCTGCATCCATGCCTGCATTTTGGGCAAGTTTGGCAAGCGGTTTTTCCAAGGCGTCTCTAACAATCTCAAGACCAATTCTTTCGTCTGCTTCTGTGGTTGCTAAGATAAGTTTATCTAAGACTTTTCTTGCGCGAATGAGGGCAACTCCGCCTCCGACTACATAACCTTCCTCTACTGCGGCTTTAGTAGCATGAACTGCGTCGTCTACTCTTTCTTTTTTCTCCTTAAGTTCAATTTCGGTTGCAGCACCAACATTTATGACTGCGACTCCACCGGATAGCTTGGCAAGTCTTTCTTCTAACTTTTCGCGGTCGAAATCTGAATCTGTCTTTTCTAGTTCATTTCTAATTTGTTTGATTCGTCCATCGATTGCGGATTTTGTGCCCTTACCGCCAACTAAAATAGTGTTTTCTTTATCAGAAACAACCTGTTCAGCTCGGCCAAGGTCTTCTATGGTAACTGATTCTAATTTTCGACCAAGATCTTCTGAGATAACGTTGCCCCCAGTTAAAGTTGCAATGTCTTCTAACATTTCTTTTCTCCTGTCGCCAAAACCTGGAGCTTTGATAGCCAAGACGTTAAAAGTGCCCCGAAGCTTATTTACTACCAGTGTAGCCAAGGCTTCACCTTCTACTTCGTCGGCGATGATTACCAAGTTTTTGCTGATTTTTACGAAATTTTCCAAAAATGCCAGTAGATCGTTGAGGGATGTAATTTTTTGGTCAGTGATAAGAATATGAGCATCATCGATGATAGCCTTCATTTTGTCGGTGTCGGTGACAAAGTAAGGTGATATAAAACCCCGATCGAATTCCATGCCTTCTTTTGTCTCTACGGAAGTTTCTAGTCCTTTTGATTCTTCAACTGTAACTACTCCGTCCGGACCAACTTTATCAAGAGCTTCAGCGATCATTTTGCCAATGGTTTCGTCGGCTGCAGAGATAGTAGCAATTTTTTGAATTTCTCCATGATCCCCTACTTTTTTGGCCATTCTTTTAAGTTCGGCAACGACAGCTTCTGCAGCTTTTTCTACACCCTTTTTAAGAATCATGGGATTTGAACCTGCAGTGACATTTTTTAGACCCTGATCGACTATGGCTTGGGCAAGAACTGTTGCAGTCGTTGTTCCGTCTCCGGCAACGTCATTGGTTTTGGAGGCTGCCTCGCGGACTAGTGCAGCGCCCATATTTTCAAAAGGATCTTCTAGCTCAACTTCTTTGGCGACGGTGACTCCGTCGTGAATAACAGATGGTGCTCCCCATTTTTTATCGAGGGCAACGTTTCTACCTTTAGGGCCGAGTGTAGTGGCAACTGCCATTGCAAGTTTATCGACTC
>CAYHKI010000062.1:0-6596 GCA_964357165.1 uncultured Gammaproteobacteria bacterium
GTTGAAGCTATCGAGGTTGTCGGTAAACACAAAGAGGAGCAATTGCGCGAGATATGATCTCAATCTTAATTTTCATAATCATCCTTTCCGTTTTGGTCATGATCCATGAATTTGGACATTTTATTATGGCCAAAAGGGCTGGTATTGGGGTAGAAGAATTTGGTTTTGGTTTACCTCCGCGACTTTGGGGCAAGAAAATTAAAGGAACTATTTATTCTATAAATTGGCTGCCGTTTGGTGGTTTCGTGCGATTGGTCGGTGAAGATCCTACAGACAAAAATGCAAACGGAACAAATAGCTTTGGCCAGAAACCAATTTTAACTCGGGCAACAGTTATTGTTGCCGGTGTTTTTATGAATTTGATGCTTGCCGCAGTAATATACTACTATTTTGTAATTTCTTCCGGTTTTTCCCTGCCGTTTGAAAAGTTACCATTTGATTATACTTTCAAGGGAGTTTCTCAAATAAGCAGAGTTGTTGTGGCGGGTGTTTCTGCTGATTCACCGGCATTTAAGGCTGGCATAAAAGGTGAGGAAGCAATTTTGAGTGTAGATGGTACAGATGTAAAAAATATTAATGATCTGCAAACCATAGTCAGAAGATCTGAAAATAGGCGCATTGCAGTAGTTTTGGAGAATGTTAAAGAGCACAAAACTAGAACGGTAGAGGTTGTGCCAGAAATGAATAAAGAAGTTAATGCTCCGGCGATAGGTGTTTCTTTGGCAGAAATGTCTTATTTAAATTTTAATACTTTGACCCAGAAAGTATTTTCGGGCTTTATATTTTCTTACAATATGATTGTTTTTTCTTTTGGAGCTTTGGGTAAGTTGATAGGTAGTGCAATATCCAGCGGAAACGTTCAACCTGTTGCTAACGCTGTTTCAGGGCCAATCGGTATTGCTCATTTAACAATGAAGCTAATTTCTTTTAATGATCCAATGCCTGTGGTAATTGCATCTATATTAAATCTAATGGCGATGTTTTCTTTAAACTTGGCGGTACTTAACATTTTGCCGATTCCTGCTCTTGATGGAGGAAGATTTGCTTTTTTAATTTACGAGGCTATAAGTCGAAAAAAACCAAATGCAAGTGTTGAAAAATGGATTCATACAATTGGATTTGTTAGTTTGATAAGTTTGATTGTTTTGATTTCCTATAACGATATTTTGAAAATCATCCATAACCAGCTTCCATTTTGATATACTAAAGTTGTGAAGCTTTCAAATTTATTTTCCAAAACTACTAAACAAACCCCAGCGGATGAAGTTTCTGTTAATGCCAAGCTTTTAATTCAAGCCGGGTTTATAGATAAAGTGGCTGCGGGAATTTATACATTTCTGCCACTTGGAGTGCGGGTTATTTCTAAAATTTCACAAATTGTACGCGAGGAAATGAATGAAATCGGCGGACAAGAAATAACGATGCCGGTTTTGCACCCAAAGGAAAATTGGCAGGCAACTGGCAGGTGGGATGCTTTTGATGTACTTTTTAAAGTAAAAGGTGCAGCTGGTGAATTTGCGCTTGGGCCAACGCACGAGGAAATTGTGACGCCTTTGGCTAAACGATTTGTTCTCTCATATCAAGACTTACCAAAAGCAGTCTACCAGATTCAATCAAAATTTCGAGATGAATCAAGAGCAAAAGCGGGTTTATTGCGGGGTCGTGAGTTTTTAATGAAAGATCTTTACAGTTTCCATGCAGACGAGGAAGATTTTAAAAAGTATTATGAGATTGCAAAAGGAGCATATAGAAAGGTTTTTGAAAGGGTTGGTTTGGATGCAATAGAGACGGAGGCGGCAGGTGGTACATTTTCTAAGTTTTCGGACGAATATCAGGTTGTTTGTGAATCCGGAGAAGATGAGATTATTTATTGCCCTGGCGGTGATTTTTCGCGGAACTTAGAAATTATTGAGGATCCTAAAGTTTTAGATGGAAAACAGTGTGATTTGGGGCATGGACCGCTAAAGCGCGTTAAAACAATCGAGGTTGGTAATATCTTCCCGATGAAAGACAAATATTCCAAGGCTTTTAACTTAACGGTTAAGGATAAGAACGGTAAAAGCAGTTTCGTGCAAATGGGTTGCTATGGAATCGGAATTTCAAGGCTTATGGGTGCGATTGTCGAGGTTTTTCATGATGATCGCGGAATAATATGGCCGGAATCAGTTGCACCATTTAAGGTACACCTGATAGCTATCAGAGATCAGAGGTCAGAGGTTAGTAATTTAGGGAAAGAGGAATATGAAATGTTAAACAAAGCTGGGGTTGAAGTTTTGTGGGATGACAGAAATGATGTTAGTGTCGGAGAAAAATTTGCGGACTGTGATTTGTTAGGAATTCCGGTTCGGATTGTAGTTTCCGCTAAAGTTGGAAAAGGGAAAGTTGAATGGAAAGAAAGAGATTCTGAAAAAAGTGAAGTATTAGATTTAGATTCTGCTTTGGGAAAACTTCAGTAAGATTTATTTACTTAATTATTATTCTTCTCTGACTTGTTCCAAAATGGCCTTAAGGTCTAAAAGTTTTGTGACGGTTTTTGGTGCAAGCTTGGCAGTAGTTGTTATGATTTTTCTGCCTTCTTTCTCTATACCGTGTTCAAAAAGATACTTACCATAAAACATTAGGTATTCAACCTTAGATTGTTGATCGAACGAATTTTTGTCTATAAAGTCAATTGATTTTACAAGTGTTTGCTTTTGCCTTTTTGGACTTTTCTCTTCGGTTGTAAATATTGCAGCGAGGTTTACAAAGGTTGATTGAAGTTCGTTTATTGTATCGCTTTCCATTAGGGTTTGGGCATTGTCAATATTGAATTGAAGCCATTTTTTGTAAAAAGAAAAAACGTCATCAATATTAATACCGATTTCCCAAAGGTGAATCGAGGCGCTTGCTAAAAAATCGGCTGGAATCACAGTGGCTGTTTTTTCATTTATGGCAAGGCCCATCAGCTTTTCTAAATTGTTGTTGATTGTTAACAGGCCTGCTTCGGCGCTTTGTTTGCCCAATTCTGTCGCTCGGCTTCTTAATGTCTTTTCTTCTTCAATGGTCAAAAAATTTATATTTCTAACAACTAACGTTTCCGGTCTTTCCATTTTGTGATGTGCATTTTACAACTTTTAGCTCTTTGTGGCCAGTTGAGATGGAGAGCAAATGGTTTCCCTATAGTAATTCTGTTATAATTTGCGGCTATGGAAAGAAAAACTATTTCTATTGAACCATATGTTGAGTCTGGCGGAATTTTGGGAACGAGACTAGAGGTTAACCCAAAAGCTGCAGATTCGATTATGAAGAGAACTGCAATGAGGAGAAATGTTGAAATAAGAAAAGGCTATGGGAGAAAAAGTATTTCTGTGGTCGGCAGTGATGAGTTGGCGCTGAGGCCAACAATTAAAAGAAGAAATGTTAAAGAGGATGATTTTAGTTTGACATCATCATCTTTTAATTCGGAAACATTGATAATTCAGGTTCACGATCAGGCATTGGCGGAGGAAGTGGAAAGTTGGATGCAGGAAAATTATAAGAAGAAGAAAAATGGAGGTCAGGCTAAATTTGATGAGATGTATACTTCGAAGCTAAGCGAAGAAGTAGTGTCCAGGCTAAAGAAATCTTTCTACAAAGAAAAAGCTGAAATTCTTGGCCGATCGTTTAATGATTTTGTGCCGAAATTTTGCAATTCACTTGGGGTATTAGAATACGCATTCGGTGCAATATTTTTGGTATCTGATCTTGTTCTTTTAGCTAAAGATGGACGTGTGCCACCCGGAGCGAATATCATAAAAAATGAAGTTACAAGTTTTGGACTGGGGTATGTGTTGTTTAAAATGAGTGATTTTTACGAATCGCTTGTGGAAGAACAACCAAATGCGGTTGATATGCGTGGTGTTGAAGATAAATTTCCAAATCCGCAAGCTCCAAGTTTAGTTCTAGGGACTGTTGCACTTACTTTAAATAGTGGTAAGTTAATTCGGTTAAACGATAGTAAATAATCTCAATTTATTGTAAAATTTCCGTTTGATATGCAGCACACAATTACTCGAGGAGAAAAAGGTAAAGTCGAAGTTAAAGTCGACGTTTCCGCGGCGGATTTTAATTTGGCTTATGAACAGGCGCTTAAAGATCTTGAAAAAGATGTTAAAGTAGATGGTTTTAGACCGGGGAATGTGCCGGCGGAAATTTTAGAAAATAAATTGGGAGGCTCCAAGATCCTCAATGAGGCCGCCAATATTCTAGTTTCTAAGCATTTGGCGGAAATTTTTGCCAAAGAAGACATTGTGCCCATTGTTAACCCAAAGGTGGCGGTTAACTCTTTAGGCAAGAGTGAGCCATTTTCTTTTACGGCGGAAGTTTCTTCAAGGCCAAAAGTTAAACTTGGAGATTGGAAAAAAATTCAGGCAAAAAAAATTAAAGTCAAAGAGGTAACGGAAGCTGATATTGCCGATTCTATCAATAACATTTTTGAAGCATGGAAAAAGAAGGAATCTATAAAAAGTGAGAGTGATAAAGAGCCCTTCGATGAATCTCAGGGTAAACCAGAGGAGCCAGAGGAATCAGGAAAATTTATTTATGGTGCGCATGGGGAAAAAATTTCGTTTAAAGATGACAAGCCAAAAGTTGAGCCTAAGATCGATGACGAATTCGCCAAAAAAGTTGGAGCCAGAGACCTATTACATTTACAGGAATTGGTAAGGAAAGATTTAGAAAGTATTGTGGCGGATCAGATTGAAAGTAAGTATGAAGAGGAAATATTTGATGAAATTTTAAAGCTCGGTGACATTGAAGTACCGGACATTTTGGTAGACGACGAGGTGAATAGGATAATGGTCAGAATAAACCAAAATTTGGAACAGCAAGGTAAGAAAATGGAAGATTTTGTGGCTGAGGAAAATACGACGGTTGATGCGATGCGTGCGAAACTGCGGGATCAGGCTGAGAAAAATGTAAAAGTAACTCTTTTAATGGACGAGATTGGTAAACAGGCGGATATTAAAGTCACAAAGGAAGAGATAGAAGATGCGGCAAAAAAAGTAGACACAACCAATATCACGCCAGATCAAAAGGTGGATTTGGAAAGATATCTGACAGTTTCTTTGTTTCAGACCAAAACTTTGGATTTGGTTAAGAAAACGGTAACTGCTGCCTGAAACAATATAAATTACACTGCTCCGTGCATTTTTAAACAGAAGCTTAAAATGATAGAAGTTGAAAAACAGGTTAGCTCGCTTGATAAAGAGGGAAAAAGTTTTCGCGTGGACTTTTCACCTGATGTTGATTGGGAGTCGTTGCCATATGAAGTGATGGTCGATAGGGAGAGGATAGTTGGAATGCTTAGCGAGTTTGGTTTAACGTAAGAGGAGATAAGTAAACATAGACTTGTGGTCAATAAAGCTTGGTATGCTTTTGGTAGTTATTCCAATATAAAAAAAGAAATATCAGTTAGTATAGGGTCGGCCCTGACTGCGTTATCAAAACATGAGAAAACTGCGGAAGAAATCTTTTCTGGGAGGATTAAAGCTAACAGACAATTTCGGAACTTGCTTTATACTAAAAGACTGGAGAAATACCTTGAAGACGCAAAAGAGCCGAGGGCGATTAAGATCGCTAAAAAACATATTATCAACGGGGTTATGAGAAGTATAAATGATACTTTGCAACATGAAATTTGTCATGCAACCGAACCAGGGGTAGAGTTTCCAAAAAGGATGAAAAGAAGACTGGCATCGGCTGGTGTTGGTGCAATCATACCGACAGGCATTGTCCTGTTTAGTTTTTCTCAAAGTGGTTGGACTTATTCAGAGGGTATAGTGACAACTGTGATGCCATTATTTGGTGCTTATGCGGGTATTTCCATAAACGATATGGTTGATCCTGTCGAGAGAAGAGCCAGAGTTTTTGGGGAAAAATATAAAAATGATCCAAAATGGAGGAACATTATTACTTTAATTCCAAGAGAACTTGCCTTGTCAACACCAAAATAAAAATATGACGGAACGGGAACAAGATTATTCCGAGTGGACACCAGGGGAATTGAATCGCGAGTTTCTGCAAATTTTCGAATTGGTACCGCCTGATCTTCCCGGAACATTTTACACAGGTTCAAAAGATAAATTTGATAAATCTATAGGGGAGCGTCAGCGTTCCGAGTTAAAGGCACTTATGAGTGTTAGGTTAAAAAAATTATTGGACTGCGCACTGATTACAGACTATTGCAAAAGATTTTTTCAGGCAAGGTTTGAAAACCACTTTGTCTACGGCTTGAGAGAGGATGATTCTTCTCAGCTTTTTAAATCTTAACTGGAGTCAATTGAAACAGAAAATGGAATTTTTGGGGAGGAAGAGTCTGTAGATATTGAAACAGCTGCGTATTTTTTATATGAGTTTGTAGTAGATAGTGTGCAAGTGGAATTGGATAATGGTAGGGCGAGTCAAATTGAGATTGGATCATCAATTATTGAAGGCAGAAAGACGTTGGAGGATTGGAGAACGGGATATTTTGAAAAGTATCGTGAAGAAATTACCTTGCCAAACAGGACTTGAAAAGTTAGAATTAAAGATCTCATTCAATAAAATTTGAATAGAGAAAATAGAAGGGAAGTGTTTTA
>CAYHKI010000063.1:0-6352 GCA_964357165.1 uncultured Gammaproteobacteria bacterium
AGGCGCTTATAGCCCTTCAATTTTATCATGGAAAGTCTAAAGAAAGATAATTAGCGGTCGATATCGTCAGAGGAGAGTGGTTTTACCCCGTCATTGTCGTTTGCTAGACCTAAATCGGCAAGTGCCTGGTCAATGTCTTGTGGTTCTCCAATTGGAGCGCTTCCGCCAATACTTTGCTCACCGGCAACATTTGGAGATGCTATGGGTTCTTCGAATTGGCTTTCGTCATCTTGTCCTTCTTTTATCTGTCCAATGCTCGGAATTTTATGGTTATTATCATCACTATCGTCGCTGTCGTTTATTGTGTCCTCATCGTCATTCATATTAGATTACATTTTATAAATAAACGTTCATTGAAACAAGTGGCTAATTTAAGCTAGAATGCAAGAGACGCGCCGAGGTGGTGAAATGGTATACACGTCAGACTTAAAATCTGATGACTGCAAAGTCGTGAGGGTTCGAGTCCCTCCCTCGGCACCATAGAGAACTTTTTAAATAAGAATCGAGATTAGACTGTTCTAACGAGCTTTTCTTAGGTACGAGCCGTCTAATTTCCTTCTTTGTCCTTTTTACACCATCTTTATAACGTAAAAACAAATATTGAAGCTGAAATCGCAATTTTTGATCCAGTAAGATCGGTTTCGAGCCGACCGTCTTGAAAATGACTTTTTTGTCGATTGAGTTGCCTGTTTCAAACCTTTGAGAAGCTAGAAGGGAAAAATCAAAACTGTCTTTTGCTATCTCTGCCCATTCCGTGCTATTCGGATTAATTTTAGAAAGTTGTTGGGTGAGTTTCTCTTTCTCTATTAGAAGTGCTCTTTTTCTATCACCAAATTCCTGGTCTGAAAGTAAACTGCCGTCTGAATTATCTGGAGAAATCTTGAGTGCTACAAGATTATTGATTCTCTTATTTACACCTTCTAGAACCGCCTGTAGAGCCTCGTAGCTATCTTTGGTTACATTACTGTCTGTTGTCTTAACCTCCTCTAAAGCTTCGAAAGCGTAGTCTACAAATTTTTTCATCAGTTCAAGCTGAGTTAACTCTGTGGTGAACTGGCCTTCTAGTTTAGTCGTTGAGAGATAGCGCTGATTACACTTTTTATTCTCATTTTTACCTTTTTTAGTGCAGTGATAATATGCAAATGTCTGTGATTTACCGTTTTTGTATTTCTTGGTGTGCTCCTCAGCAGTAACGCAATAGTCGCACTCACCACATCTGATAATTCCATTTAGTGCAAAATCGTGCTTTTGCTCTCTGCCTTTAGACCTACCATCAACAATATCTTGTATGAGATTAAATTCTTCATCAGAAATTAGTGCTGGGTGATTGCCCTGAAAGATCTTTCCTCCATATATGAACTTACCTGTGAAGAAAGGATCACGAAGTAATCTGTGCATCCAGCTTTTGCAAATCGGTTTACCGCTTTTAGAGCTTCTAATCCCTAGTTCTTCAGCCTCTTTAATAAGTTTTTCGACACTATAGTTACCAGTTAATGCTAAATCAAAAAGCTTCCTCATTAAAGGAAAATAAACAGGGTGGGCAGATATATCCCTTAAACCTTGTGGTTTCTCATGATTATTTATATATCCGGGCCTCGCTTTACCTGGAAACACACCACGTTCAGCTTTAAGTCTCAGTGATTCTTTAATGTTTACGCTTTTATTGTCATTTTCCAGCTTTGCCTGAGTACAGAGCAAATTAAGCATAAATTTGTCATTAGGATTATTTCTAAAAGTTTGGTATGGGGTTACTACTTCTTGGAGTTTTCCTTGATCCATAAGGTAGATTATTCTTCCGGTATCTACTGTATTTCGGGATAAACGTGATGGGTTAAGTAAAACTATGCCGTTTGCCAATCCATCTTCAACTTTCTGGATTAACAGGTCGAAGAATGGTCTGCCGGGAATTTTAGCGGTCTTTGATTCTTGTAGAGGTTCTCCATAAAGCTCAAAACCTTGTGTTCTGGCGAAAGGTGCAAGAGTATTTATTTGATCGGGAAGGGACTGTATTTGTCTTTCATCCGATTCACTGCTTTTTCGACAATAAATAATGTAACGATTGATACCTTTGATATTTTCAACGGAGTTATATTCAGTTGAGTATCCATCAAGTCTCATTTTATTTATTACCTCCTAAGCAAGTCTCGTTTTTATCTTGGTGTGGAGGGCTAATTAAAACTCTAACTAAATTTATTAGATCAGTGGACATCTTTGTAGCTTCCTCGTCGGTAAGCGTTATTTCAAACTCTTCTTGGTACAGTCTCTTAAACTTGTCTAGCAGTTCTTTGTTGACCATGTCTAAATTCCCCAAATCTACATTATCACTATAGTTACAGTATAGGGACTATAGTTACAATTGTCAAGCATGAAATATCAATAAAACGAGGCTAAAAAGCGCTATTTTTAGACCGATATTTTTACAATGAGATATACTGTAACCATGACATTAAGTGTAAATGCTAAAACACAACAGGAAATAGGCAGAAAACTCAGGGAAGCAAGGGAACAAAAGAATCTTTTACAGGAAGATGTGGCAAAAGCTGCTGGTATTTCCGGCAGCTACTATGCTCGCATTGAAAGAGGAGAAGAGAACCCTTCTACAACAGTTCTGGAAAATATTTGTAAAGCTCTTAAGATTAAATCCTCAGACATCTTACCCTTTTAAACATCAGTTTATGAACTATTATATTACAGGAATTTCAGGAACCGGAAAATCCACAATAGGTGAAGCCCTCAGAAAGCGAGGTTTACTAGTTTATGACCTAGACGCAATTCCTGGCCTTTGTTACTGGAAAAATAAAGAAACAGGCATTGAAGCGAAATACAATACTGGGGTCGGAAAAGAATGGCTAGAAGCACATGAATGGCTCTGTGACACAAATAAGTTAAAGGAAATTTTAAAGGGGAATTTGGGTACTGATGTTATTGTTGTAGGTATAGCTTCAAACCAAAAGGAGTTTCTAAATTACTTCTCCAAAATATTTTTACTCTATTGCTCTGAAGAGACTTTTATCAACAGGTTGAAAACTAGAGATGAGGGGAACGGATTTGCGAAAGACGAATCGGAGCAAGAACATGTTCTTAGTTGGTACAAAGAATTTGAAGATGGACTAAGGATGTTAGGGGCGATTCCTATAGATACTGAACAATCTGTCGACAAAGTTGTCTCAGAAATTGCTCTACACATTTCAGCGTAATCTTTGTGCTATACTCCAAGCAAATCTGCTCAAAAAGGCTTTTATGAAACTTGAGCAACTAAGAGCAGATCGGATATTCTATAACATTTTCAACCATTTATCTGGAATTAACCTTTTTACAGGAATAAGTTTTCTTAGTGTCGTAATCGTATTATTAGCACCACTTCTATTTTTAGCCTTTATTATCGGAATTCGATTATTCTTCCTGATTAGAAAACAAGCGGGAGAAAAATCCGTTTTCCTGGAACTGACGCCACCTGCTAAAACAGAACAGGATTCATACACTACTGAGAAGCTGTTTTCGCTAATTCACGCACTCACAAACAAAAGGACGTTTACAGAACGTCTACTTGGCAACAAAACCAGAGTTTCCCTGGAAATAGTTTCAACCAAAAACCAAGTTATCCGTTATCTGCTCCGGACAACTAAAAAACAAGCAAACACCTTGAGAAGAAGTTTACTGTCATATCTTCCCCAACTTTCAGTAAAAGATGTTGATGATTACTTACCTGAAAACAGTGATGAATTTAAAAAGCTTAAATACGAGGTTGTTGAGTTTAAGCTTTCGCATCACTTTGCTTTCCCTCTAAACAAACAGACAGATCTTGCCAAGCATGACCCAATTGCCTACATAACCGGAATGATGACCAAATTGGAGCCTACGGAGTTAATTTCACTCCAATTGTTGATTGCAACTGCAAAACCAACAGAAACAAAAAAAATATCAAACATTATTTTCTATAACGGCGATGTGTTAGAACACTTAAATTCTAAAAGTATTCCAACTTATCTTAAGGCTCCGGCTATACTTCTAAAACTTTTCCTATCGGCGATATTTTCAGTTGTAATGCTCCCGTTTTGGGTTATCTCAACACTGGCAACAAATGAAATGACTCCTATACCGCATCTTTTAGGAAGTAAACCTAAAAATGATCGAATCAAAACACCTTTTGAAAACGAACTGGTTGAATCTATAAATTCAAAAATAAATCAACCTTTGTTTGAATCGACAATAAGGTTTCTTGTAGTTGTTAAAAATAACCGCGACTTAAGTGAGCGTATTAGTGGGTTTATCTCGTCATTTGCTTCGTTTTCTAACCATGGACATCAAGCAATCGTCTGCAAGAAGAACTTAAGATTTGACCTTGTAAAAAAGTTATTGCTGTTCAGTTTTAAAAAGAGAATCTTTGCATTATCCGAGAAGTCACACATTTCGGTTTCTGAGGCTTCGGATATTTACCATTTTCCGTTTACTACAATTACAAAAACAGAAGATATTGTCAAAATTCACAGTAGACAACTGCCAGCACCAATTGCACTGAAGCGGGCGGACGACTTAGATATTACTTTTGCTATCAATAGGTATGGGGAAAGTACAACCAAGATTGGTTTAAACGAAGAGGAGCGAAGACGGCACATATATATTCTAGGGGCTACCGGAACCGGAAAATCAACACTGCTTCTTTCAATGGTTAATCAGGATATAGAAAATGGAAAAGGATTGTGTGTTATTGATCCACACGGTGATTTAATAGAAAAGATTCTGCCAACTATACCTGAGAATCGTTTAAAAGATGTTATTTATTTTAATCCTGATGATGTTGGCTATCCAATTGGAATAAATTTACTTGAACTAACTCCTGATTTGAGCGAAGAAGAGTCGCTACGGGAAAAAGAGTTTATAACTGAGAGTATAATTTCTCTATTCCACAAACTTTATTCAGAGAAGTATTCCGGTCCAAGAATGGAATACATCTTGAGAAATACCATCCATACTGCTTTTACTATTCCGGGTGCCACCTTGTTTACCGTTTATAAGCTCCTAATAAATACTAAGTACAGGGAAAGGGTGACAGATAGGTTAACTGATGAAAATTTAAAAGACTTCTGGGAATATGAGTTTAGTAAGGCTGGAGACTACCAGAAAGTGAAGATGATATCGCCTATTACGAATAAAATAGGACGTTTTCTTTTTTCGGCTACAGCCAAGAGAATTCTTGAGCAGGAAAAATCAAGTATTAACTTTGACGAGATTATGGACAATGGCAAAATACTACTTTGTAATCTCTCAAAGGGGAAAATTGGTGAGGATACATCTGAGGTATTTGGGATATTGGTAATGACGAAAATCCAACTGGCTGCTTTGAAGCGAGCTAGAGTCGATATAACTAAAAGACGTGATTTCTATTTATACGTTGATGAATTCCAAAACTTTGCCACTCCGGCATTTGCTCAGATACTGTCAGAGGCTAGAAAGTATCGACTCAGTGCTATCCTTGCCCACCAAACTGTCTCCCAAATTCAAGATAAGGATCTTGTGAACGTCACTCTCGCCAACACAGGGTCAATTATCTGCTTTAGAACTGCTAACCCCGAAGATGAACGAATGATTCTGCCTCAGTTCATTCCCTATATTCAGCAGGGCGAGATTGCCAGTCTACCTTCGTTCAACTTCTACATGAAGATAAGTGCACTCAATCCCGAAGAGCCATTCTCAGGCCAAACCATAGCTGTGGAGACAGTCATGGACAATGAAAAAGTAGAGGAAGTAGTTAGAATCTCGAGAGATAACTACGCAACTGTGTACCAACAACCTGCTCCAGTTGTACTTCCAAAGGCTAAAGAACCAGTTGAATCAATTGAGGGTTCCACGGGTAAGATGAAGATGATGCCCTAGTTATTTTTTGTCTTTCTTTGTAGCTTAGCGCGGCTATTGTTTTTTGCCCATTTTGAAGCTATTTATTTGTATTTTCCTGTCTCTTTTCCTTATATACATAAGGGAGGAATGGTATAATCCCGAAACTAAAGGTAATAATTACTACTTCTGCCTCTTGCCCCATACCTTCTTAAATCACAAATGGAACAACCAGTTCTAACACCAAAACAAAGCGAAATACCCTATATCTTCTACAGATTCCGCTTCCTAGATCGAAAACAAATTCAGACAATGTTAAATCATAAATATCCCGGTCTAATTAAAAAGTGGCTTGCTTATATGACGAAAAAGAGAGTACTTGCCAGAACCTACTCCCGAAAGTTTGGGGAAAATATCAAACCAGCCGTATATTGGCTTGATATAAAAAGTAGAAACATTTTAAAAGCAAATGAGAATGTAATCCCTTCTCTCCTTGAGCGTATTTATGAGGAAAAAAGAC
>CAYHKI010000064.1:0-3199 GCA_964357165.1 uncultured Gammaproteobacteria bacterium
TATTTTGGCGTCTGCCGGTTTTTCCTATAAATACAGAGTTTGGATCATTACCAAAAAAGATGGTGATGTTAACAATGTTGCTTCTTATCCCTGGGTTATCGAAACAAGCGTTAATAACACGTGCACAAGCGGTGCTTGTTCTGTGAAGTTAACCTGGCCCAAGGCAACTTATGATACAAATTTAACTTTAAATGGGATAGTTGAAGGCGGTATGCCGGTTAATGCCTGCCGCGGTAATTGGGTAAACCCGACAAATAGTGTAGCTTCACCTTGTGAAAGTGCTTGGAGCGGAACTTTAAATTCTCATACTTTTACTCAGCTTAATACAAGCATAACGGCAGACCTTTATGTGCAAGTAAAGGATGTTAATGGCACTAGCCACTTGTTGCAAACCAAGCAAAATGTAGGGACAACGGCTAATACTTGTACAGGAGGATTTTGTCAATGCACTTGCAGCGCAGCGGCTGTACCTGGAGGGACAAATCACAGTTTGACAGGTATTGCAGGGAACCAAAATGTAACGTTTACCTGGTCTGCGCCAAGCTCCTGGGGTCAGGAATGCGGAAAAAAATATGTGCGGGAATATTTAATAAAATTTGACACGATTAATCCGACATCTGCAAATCCTTTAAGGACATCAAATTTGAATTTGACTTTGAATAATCTAAAACCGGATACGACTTATTACTACCAGGTTGCGGTTCAGAATAAAGGGGGTAAAGTTAGTGGTTATTCGGCGGTTAAGTCTTTTACAACGCTACCTATCGGTACAGCCGATTTAGTTATTAGGAACCAAACGGATGGAACCAGTCCGGTTGTGAATGTAACTGGTGGAGGAGCAACGCTTAGCGGCAATATAATAACTGTTACCCAAAATGCTAGTTTTATAATGTATTTTAATACAAGAAATATTGGTACTGCATCAACCGTTAATAATTCGCGTACCATTATTGTTGATGCGTCCGGAACGGGCTCTCGTGATTTTCCAATTGGAAATTTCCTACCAAATACTTCAGGAAACCATTTTCGAGGTTTATCTTATGCAACGACAGGCAGTAAAAGCATTATTTTGAGAGTTGATGCTGACAATACTGTTGCTGAGGGAGTCGTAGGTGAAAGTAATAATGAGGTAGCGCTAACTGTGAACGTGATAGCCGGTGTAGGTGCGACAGTTGCCACTAACCCTCCTGCCAATCTGCCTGCTTGCACAAATGCCAACTATGGTTCAGGTCTGACTTTTTCTTGGTCGGCGGCATCTTCTGCAACAAGTTACAGGGTAATTATTGCTCAATATACCGGAACTGATGTCAACGGCTTTTTTGTTAACCCTGGACTAGGTGGGGAATATTCCCAGAATTTGCCAACGACAACTTCCGTTTCCGGTGGAAGTGGCTGGACAAGCATTGGTACAGGTGTTGGCGCGCCGGTTCTTAACCTTAATTCGGGTAAAACTTATTACTGGCGTGTACGGGGAGAAGCAGGAGCTACGGTTGGTGCCTGGAGTGCCATTGTCAACTTTGTATCTCCGCAATGCCCGGCTGTTGTTGACAGTGATGGTGATGGGTTTTCGGATACGGTTGAGGCGTATGTAGGAACTAATCCTAATTTGGCATGCGGGGTAAACGCTTGGCCTCCGGATATTGACAATGACGGTGCTGTGACTATTTTGGACATGACTATGGTTTCTAATGCTTTTTTGACTAGGGTTGGTGACGCGGGATACAAAAAGCGTCTTGATATAGATGCAGACGGAGCAATTACGATTTTGGATCAGACCATAATGAGCAATCTTTTCTTAAAGAGGTGTTAAATACCCTTTAGTATTATTTTGTAATAGTGGATAAGGTTTGGATGTCGTGACTTTATGAAAAAAATGAGTTGGAGGTTTTTGTGGTTGATTTGTATAATTACCCATTGACAGTTTGTGTTAGGAATCTTATATTTTAATTAGTGATCAGAAAAATTGTTGATTTTGATAAGTTGAGGGGATATCCGCAAAGTTCATATGCGTTTTTGTGGGTAATTTTGTGTGTGGTTGTTGTTTTAGTGCATTTGACTGCGGCAGTTATAATTACAAAATCTACTGACCTGCGAGTAAGTGCCGCCTCCGGTTCGGCGGTTTTGCCGTGTATTTTCTCTCCGGCCTCGGTCGAAATCGGAAAATCGATTACGGTTACCAGTAACAGGGGAAATGTATTTGGAGAGATAACAATTCAGGGAGTTTATCTGCCAACGCCTATTCCATTGGGTATGTTGGCAAAGCAAAGCAGTGCGATTGTTAAGGTTCCATTTGTTGAATCCGGCCTATATGTAGTTAGAGTTGGTTCACCGGCGGTTAATTGCAAGACTACATCCGGGAGTGATTTGGCGATACAAAATACAATAATACCAGTGCTAACAATTACACCTAAACCGTTGCCGACGCCGTCACCGACACCTCCGACTATATCTGCCGCATGTAATATAACTCCAAGTACAATTAAGCCTGGTGGAGTTATAAATGTTGCAGGTAGAGGATTCACTGGTTTAACATATAGCGCAAATTTGTTAGGTTTTTCTACTACCCAATACTATAATTTGGGGCCGTTTAATGGAAATACTGGTACATATATTATTCCGCCAATAGTTACTCCTGGTATTTACACGGTCCGAATTTTTTCGGGGTCTTCCGGTGATAATGGTGTGAGGTGTATTCCTGATTTGGTAATTATCTAATCCTGTTTGACAAATTCTCTTTGAAAGTTACATACTGAAGTTAGGTTGAAATTATTAACGTGCCTGCCATTGTGAGTAAAATTAGTCAACATCCACATAGATTTGTCGCCTTTGCCGGACTTTTTATTATATTTTTAACAATCCCGCTTTCGATGTTTGTGGTTTTTTCAACGATTCAAAAAAACGGTACAAAGGCAAGAGCGGCAACCACAATAGATATAACGGCAGGAGCGGTGCAAACTGTCCACCAGACTGCGGTCCCGCATACCGATCTGGCAGGGAATTTAAAGACTAATTATGATTCTAATTCTTTTTTGCCAATTGGAATTTACAATCCGACTTTATGCCAGGTAACAAAATCAATCAACTGGACAGCACAGGTGGGATATACTGGTGATTACAGGATAAAGGTAAATTACGGTTCAAACAGAAGCACGGGGACTTATCTTTTAGCGGATATTAATATTGGAACGACAGCAAGTGG
>CAYHKI010000064.1:3299-6308 GCA_964357165.1 uncultured Gammaproteobacteria bacterium
AGCGGGACTTTTGCCAGTTTAAAGGATAATCCGAACGTTATCGGATTTTATGTTGGTGACGATGATTTGGCGCGCGCAAAATATTATAATACTGATTCTGACCCAAGTAATAATGTAGACATAAATTCTGTTTACAACAATCTTAAAACTTATGCCGACAGCCTTGACACCCAAACACAAAAGGTAGTCTTAGAGGCTGAACCTGGTATTTTTACAAATGATTCAACTTGGTCTTCTTGGTATCGGCAATTTGATAATGTCGGCAATATTTCTTTTCATTATAACTATCCAAAGTCAAACAGCCCATATTTTCCTTGGAGGTCTGTTTCCGGTGTTGCAGATACTGTAAAAGAGCAAATCCAAAATAACGGCAGCAATAGGCCAAGTTGGTTTATTGCCCAATCCATCAACTTAAAATGGGTTATACCTCTGGAATTTCCAACGGCTGCCGAAAACAGGGCAATGGTTTATACGGCCTTAGTGCACGGAGCAACGGGCATATTCCAGTTTTCCCACGACGGATGGCTTAGAAGGCAGCCAAAAGGCAGTCCGGCACCTGCAAACCAAAATGATATCAATTGGTATGACAGGCATGCCGGGATAAAAAAAACTACACCTACTTCATATCCAGGAGGAGATAAGTGGGCGTATAACACAAGCGCAGCGGAAACTGCTGCGAGTATGAATTTATGGAATGGTATAGATGCAAGCCAGAATGGATTGAACAAACAACTTGCGCAACTACGGCCGGTGATTCTTTCACCTACTTCCTCTGATGCTTACAAAGTTTTTGTTGACCAGACGCCGATTTCAGCGGCACCTGTGAGAACTATTCTCAAGAATTTCAATGGGGAATATTACCTTTTTGCTGTCAATATTGATAATGCGATCATTACCGCGAACTTTAATTTAACTGGCAAGAATTTTGGCAGAGCAGAAGTTATGTTTGAAAACAGGAACGCAGCGATTTCTGGAGGGAACAGTATAACGGAAACCTTTACACCTTTTGACGTAAATATTTATAAGCTTACTCCAGCAAGTGTGCAAAGCC
The DNA here is from genome assembly GCA_964357165.1 of uncultured Gammaproteobacteria bacterium. Classification (GTDB taxonomy): domain Bacteria; phylum Patescibacteriota; class Microgenomatia; order Curtissbacterales; family GWA2-41-24; genus CAYHKI01. Next base: position 4,351 of record CAYHKI010000064.1, read on the forward strand.
CACTGGTTGCTTCCCAAAGAAAAGTTTGTTCACTTTTGGGAACAAACCAAACAGCAGTTGGAATCGGCGGACAGGATGGTGGAGCAAGCGTCAAGATTGGCAGCGAATCCTTCTGGACGTTTGGTGATACTTTGAACACGTCGAGGGGATTATTCCTGCCAAACAACAGTGCTAAAACATCAGATCTTGATGCTGCCGACTGTGTGACACTGAATAGTAAAGCGAGTGGAGGTGTTGCCCAAGCGCTGCTTGGTAAACTTCCGGGAGAATTAGGTGTTTGGCCGGATGGAATGGTTAATGTACAGGCTGGGACAGGACATTTTTATTATATGTCCGCTCGTGCATGTAGCGCGCCGGAACCGTGCGCTTTCGGATCGCTCGGTGCCTGGAAAGTCAGGGGCATCGGTCTTGCCAAGTTTGATTCTGGTGGTATGAATTCAACAAGAGTAGGCGGTTTATTCTGGCAGGAGAGCGATAATAATGGTTTTGAAATTGCCGGGGCAACATCGGTTGCTGATTCAGGTTATGTTTATGTGTTTTTAAATGAAAGTCCGGATGGGGTAAATCAGTACGCGGTGAGGATTGCTAGAGTGCCTGTTTTAAACATTGAAAATAAGGCATCCTACCAATATTGGAATGGTTCAAGTTGGGTTGCTGCACTTAAGGACTCGGCACGGGTAATGATCTTTCCGGGGGCATTTAACGGAGCTTCCATTAACTTTAATCAGGCTTTGGGGAAATGGACAGCAGTTTATACTACAAATGATTTCTCGACAGTTGCTATGCGGACTGCACCGTCAATCATTGGACCGTGGAGTAGTGCGGACGATGTCTTAGTAGACTGTGCAAGCGTTTTTCCGACGGAAACGGGTCTTAAATGCTACTTTGGCAGGCAACATGCCGAATATGCCAAAGGTAATGGGCAAACAATATATGTGAGTTATTCCAATCAGGCAAATTATCAGACATATCTACACGAGGTGAATTTTAAATTAAGCGGTAGCACCGACAGTGACCATGACGGGTTTTTGAATACCGTTGAGACATATGTTGGTACTGATCCCACGAAGGCTTGTGGTGTCAATGCCTGGCCGCCTGACGTTGACAATGATGGCGCCGTGACTATTTTGGATATGACTAATGTTGCCAATGCTTTTCTGACCAGGGTTGGGGACGTGGGATACAAAAATCGTTACGATATGGACGCAGACGGGGCAATTACAATTTTGGATTTGACTATTATTGCTAATTACTTTCTGCAGCCATGCACCAATCCGGTGATGGCGCCTGTTGAATCACGACCAAATGTTGCCGATTTTGTACCAAAACAATCACTGAAACCAACGCCATCACTAGCACCTACGCCTACGCCTACGCCAACGCCAACACCGGTCGCAGCTGCTTGTTATGACGTGACAGGTGACAAGGTTGTAAATGCTAATGACGTACAAGCTATTCTGGCAAATGTAGGCAAGGTCGGACAAAACTTAATCTGGGATGTTAACAAGAGCGGCGCAGTTACCATTGGTGATGTACTATTTATTCAAAAACACATAGGCGAGACATGTAAATAAGTTCTTCTTCGCTACATTCGATGCTACAGTTATGTATGTAAAGAAAATCCCAATGAGTGAGCAATCACCGGTGAAGGTTGCTAAAATAATATCTGATAGTATTTAATCTTCGCCCCGAGTAGAATAACTAGAGGTTAGGGATGAAGAAGGTATTTTTCAGTTTGGTGATTTTGGTCAGTTTTGGATTTTTGTGGTTTCAGGCTGGGGAATTTTCTAAAACAAAAATTAGGCAGGTAAAACAGGAAAGCCAACAGGCAGATAGTACAATCCAAAAAAAAGAGATTTTAAGGTTTGCGCTGGTTGCGGACAGCGAAAATGACAATGAGAACTTAAAAAAAGCTTTGGATCAGGCGAAGGGATCTGGAATAAATTTTGTGATTGGTC
>CAYHKI010000065.1:0-6152 GCA_964357165.1 uncultured Gammaproteobacteria bacterium
ATATAAGTTGGTTTCACCTCCTTCCGCTTAGAAACTATGTTCTAAATGACTAATTTTAGTATTGTCGACTGTGGTTTATTTGTCAACAAGGAACATCCGCTAATTTTTAATTTTAAGTTTTAAGTTTTAAATCAAATCCTAATGCTTCAATTTTAAAAAAACAGACAGGCTTAGACATTCCAAGTTTATTCGTAGAAAGGCTTTGCCTATTCGTAGAAAAGCTCTGCTTATACTTTCCCTAGAAGTTCAAAATAGCGTTGTCTCGATATTTTAGCTGTTTCCATGTTGTTTTTAATTATAAACTTCTCCAGCTTAAAAGCTGGAGTTTTATTTATTTTAAGTTTACATGAACTCTGCTGGAGATGTATGTATTCCCTTGCTTTCATCTTCGATATAAATATCGAAGTTTTCAGCAGAGTGAATATAAAAATGGGAACTAATTTATATGTCGGGATTGTCACAGGTCTTTCAAGTCCTGGCTTAACTAAGTGGATGTGACTACCTGTGTGGTTATGAAATTTCCAGCCATCTTTTTCAAAAATTTTGACTAATTTTCGGTAGTGAATTGGTATGATCCGTGACATCAGAAAAAGTCTTAGAACGCGGGGATAGAGACTTCGACGTTCTCAATTTTTGCAGTGGTTCTTGTTAGTTTAACTTTCTTATCCTCTACTAAAAATCCCGCATCATTCAAAACACTCTCTAAAGTGCCAATATCATCACATGTTGCCAAAGCACCTCTAACAGCTTCTTTTAAATTCGCTTCAGCCTTCTTGGATGTAGGTCCGCAGGATGCAACTTTAAATTCTGGGTTATAAGAAACCCAAGGGGCATCCTTAGAAGTACCCTCATAGAAAACCTTTATTGTTAATGGCAATTTCATATTGACGCCATTGTATCACTTTATTGTAAGTTTTAAGCATGTCGGCAAAGAAGGGTTTATAATTTTGTAGAAATTACATGAGTTTACGAATATAATCACGGCGTATATCACAAGAAAGTTCGTAAAAGGAGAGGAAATATGGCAAAAAGCAGGAAAATAGAAGTATTTTATGACAAAACAGCTAATTCTTTAGTTGTCTAGTTTATAGTTTTTTGTCTAAAGTTTACAGTTAAAATTGAGCAGTTAGGTTGTAAATAGGCAGTATTATCGAAAGCACTAAAACACCGACGCCTGCTCCCAAAACAACCAAAATAATGGGCTCCATGGCAGTAGTTAGATTACGCACCAAATTTTCGCTGTCTTCTTCAAAATAAATAGAAAGCCGTGATAAAACTTCATCCATTTTGCCGGTTTCTTCACCAACCCTTATCATTTGAGCAATAATCGGCGGAAAGTTGGTATTGGCGGCAATCGGCTGATAAAGAGGCGAACCCCGCTCAACCCGACCAATAGCAACATTAATACCGTCTCTATAAACAGAACTGTTTAAAATGTCTCTGACAACCTTAAGCGCCGTTATAATTGGTATACCGGTACCAATTAGAAGTCCAAGAGTTCTGGTAAACTCTGCAAGAACCAAGGCCCGTTTAAGCTTACCGTATACAGGCACTTTTAATATTAATCTGGAAAGCAAATCCGATCCTTTTGGTGTTTTAGCAAAACTCTTAAAAGCAATAACTAAAATAACAATAAAAATTAACAAGAGCCACCAAAATTTTACCATGAAATTCGAAATTGCAATCATGATCCTAGTAATTAGTGGCAGTTGAGAACCAATTTCCGAATATAAACCTGTAAGCTTTGGAATCACAAAAATCATCATCAGAGACATGACAACAATCATTACGAAAACAACAATCGCCGGATAGACAAAAGCCCCTTTTGTCTTGGATTTAAACTCCCGCTCTTTTTCCATCGAAAGTGCAAGCTTGGAAAGCACTTTATCCAAAACTCCTCCCGTTTCACCGGATTCTATTAGCTTTACATAAATTGTATTAAAAACAGCCGGATAAGCGCTCATTGCCTGCGAAAGCGAAAGACCGCCTTCTACGTCTGATACCACTTTCGTAAGTACTTTAGAAAAAGATGGGCTTTTTGTTTGTTTTTGCAAGATCAAAAGTGCATCCGTCAGCGGTAAGCCTGCCGAAACCATAGTCGAAAGCTGCCTTGTAAATCCAACTAGCTCTGCAAACGAAACACCCTTCCCAAACGGCAACAACTTTAAAACAGAACTTGTATTTTCTCCGCCCTGCTTATTAACCTCGATTGGAATTAAATTTTCCTGCTGCAGAATCTTAACCAAAGAACCTACGTCTGCGGCGTCAACTTCACCGGCTATTTTTTTTCCATTCGCGTCTCTGGCAGTGTATTTAAAAAGCGGCATTTTTAGAACTTTTATAAAACCTCAAAACTTACTCAGAATCTACTTTTCCTCCAACAAGCCTCTCTAGTTCCTTGGGGCGCAAACTATAAGTTCGGGCAGTATCAAGTGAAATTTTACCGGCCTTGACAAGATAGGCAAGAGAAGCATCAAAAGGAATCATGCCGGATTCTCCGGATGTTTGAATAATATTATCAATTTGATGAGTCTTTCCATCCCTGATAGAAGTTTGCACTGCGTTGGAAGCCAAAAGAATTTCTGCAACTGGCAATCTACCACTGCCAATTGCCGGTATAAGCCGGATAGAAATTATTCCCGCTATAGTAGAAGCAAGCTGCATCCTAACCTGTGCCTGCTGACTTTCCGGGAAAACATCAATAATACGGTCAATAGATTGCGAAGCAGAGTTGGTATGCAGTGTCGCAAAAACCAAATGTCCCGTTTCGGCAACCGTAATAGCCGAAGCGATTGTTTCAAAGTCTCTCATTTCTCCAACCAGTACAACATCCGGATCTTCCCGAAGTGCCGACCTCAGTGCCACATCCCACGAATGAGTGTCCAAATGCATCTCTCGCTGGGAAACCAAAGCTTTACCCCTTGGATAAACATATTCAATCGGATCTTCGATCGTCAAAATATGAACAGATTTGTTTTGATTGATTTCGTTAATGATAGAAGCTATTGCCGTTGATTTTCCATGCCCGGTCGGACCTGTAATCAAAATAAATCCTTGCCTAAGCTGCGCAAAATTGTGCAAAATTCGCGGCAGATTCAATTCCTCGATAGTTTTAATTTTGTTTGGAATAAGCCGTAGAGCCGCCGAAACATAACCTTTTTGGTAATAAGCGTTAACACGAAAACGGGCAACGTCACCAAGGGCGAAGGAGAAATCTATCTCCTTATTAATAGCAAACATCTCTTTTTGCTCAGAGGACAACAGTTCCGAAACCAAACTTTCTGAGTCCTCAGGAGTAATAATTCCGGAAGCAATCGGCAAAAGACCACCGTCAATACGAACTACCGGTGGAGAACCAGTTACCAAATGCAAGTCCGACGCATCTTTTTTAACAACTATTTCCAAATATTCCTGTATAGACATATTATTTAAGTTCTAATTTCTAATTATTCTAATTTTTCTAAATAAATCCCAATTAATTAATTTTTAATCTCTTAGAGTAATTAGGTTAATTAGATCAATTAGGTTAATTTTTTCACGCCTGCGCTACTCTTAGTACCTCCTCTATTGTAGTCATTCCTTCAAGTACTTTTAAATAGCCATCTTGAATCATAGTGATCATTCCTTCACTCATCGCCATTTTTTCTATGGTTTGTGATGTTTCCCGCACCAAAATCAACCTTGATATTTTTTCCGAAATCGGCAAAACCTCAAAAATTGCAACTCTTCCGGAATAACCGGAATTATTGCATTCCGGACAACCCTTACCGCTAAATAAATTTATTTTATTATTAGTAAAATCATAAAGATCTCCCAGCGTTTTCTTTATCTGATCCTCAACTTCAATGGTAGCTTTTTTTGGAACCTTGCATGCATTGCAAGTTTTCCTAAGCACTCTTTGCCCCACAATACAGGTTACCGTAGATGCTATTAAATATGGTTCTGCATGCATGTCCAAAAGCCTAGGAAGAGCGCCAGATGCATTGTTTGTATGAAGCGTTGAAAAAACCAAGTGCCCGGTCAAAGACGCTTGAATTGCCAAATCTGCCGTTTCGGCATCTCTAACCTCTCCAACCATGATTATGTTAGGATCTTGCCTCAAAAATGACCTTAATCCCGAAGCAAATGTTAAACCCGCTTGTACGTTTACCTGTACTTGATTTACTCCGGCAATTTGATACTCAATCGGGTCTTCCAGTGTCACAATATTAACAGCCGTCGAATTAAGTTTGGAGAGAATAGAATAAAGCGATGTAGTTTTGCCGGAGCCGGTAGGACCGGTAATAAGAATAACTCCATGAGGTCTGGCGATACTATCCATTAAATTTTGAAGTGCCTTACCTCGTAGTCCCAGTTCTGGCAGTGTAGGTACACCGCCGGTTTTTTTAAGAAGCCGCATTACCATTTTTTCGCCATAAGCGGTTGGAAGTGATGAAAGCCTCAAATCCAACTCTTCCTGAGCAATCTTAAAGTTAAACCTGGCATCCTGGGGAATTCTTTTCTCGTCAATCTTCATATTCCCCAAAATCTTAATCCTTGAAATGATAGCGTCATGGATTTTTTTAGGCAGAACCAATTTTTCCTGCAAAATTCCGTCTATCCTATACCTAACCCTTGTTTCATTTTCAAGTGGTTCAATGTGAATATCCGAAGCCTTCACTTTAATTCCATATTCTAAAATAGTCGAAACAATCCGGGCAACAGGCGCCTCTCCAAGAACTGCAGATGCTTCTATTGCTTGTACCTGAGTCTTGGTAACTCCACCGCTTGATTGTTTTAAAGCCTCCGAGACTTCTTTCGAAAGCCCCCTGTTATACTGGTCTGCAATTGCCCGGTTTATCGACTCCGCAGTCGCCATAAACGGCCGCACGGACATTCCGCATTTTTTTTCTATAAATTCAATTGTTTGAAGATCCATCGGGTCAACCATGGCCACCGAAATTGTGTTACCTTCATGACCAATTGGTATAATGCCAAACTGTTTAGCAACATCTTCAGGAATAAATTCAAGTACTTCCGGGGAAAGTGGCTGGTCGTCTGGCTTGACAAAAGAAACACCAATTACTTGTGCTTTGGCCTCCATTAATTTTTCCGGAGTGACCCAATGCATTTCGGTAATTACTTTTTCTGTCGAATCACCACGACGTTTAGATTCGTTTTTAACGTAAGAAAGTTGTTCGGGTTTTAATATCCCCCAAACAGCCAACACGTCTTCAATAGCCAAAGGTTTTGGGTTTTCCTTAACTTTAACTGTAGCAATCTGGGCAGTACTATCCATATCACAAAACTTTGTGCACCACGAGACAACAATCTGCTGCCTTCTTGTAAATCATAGCAAATAATCTGTAAAAAAAGAAACAGTACTAATATAATGTAGAATAATAAAATGCAAAGAGTCAAAAATAATTTTCAAAGTTATCTAATTTTAGGCACATCTGAAAAAAGGCAGGAACAACTGGGCGTCTTGCTTCACAATTTAAATCTGGAAATTTCCCCGAATTCTCCCGATTTATTTATTATAGAAGCCACAAAATTGTCGCCCACCGCTAAAAAAACAAGTATTTCTATAGATGAAATAAGAAATTTAAAAAAACACATTTTTCAAAAACCCGTAAGCTTTCCATTTAAAATTATCATTATAAAAGACGCATATAACCTAACTCACCAAGCCCAAAATGCCATACTAAAAATTCTCGAGGAACCCCCAAGGCATGCCATTATAATTTTAGAAGCCGAAAACGAGTTTCAACTTCTCCCAACCATTCTCTCAAGAGTTGTTAAAATAAAATCTACTTTGTATTTTACAAAAACAACAGAAAATAGTTTTATCGAAAAAAACACTCTGGATAACCTCATGTCACTTCAAAAAATAGATAAACCTCTAAACTATTTAGATGAACAAATTATTATCCTTTACAACAAACTATTAAAATCGACAGAAGCAGGGGACGTTAAAACTCAAAAAAAGATTAGCTTTGCCATTGCTGTTTGCGTAAATTCTAAAAAAATGATCACTGCCAATGTTAACCCAAAATTTGTTTTTGCAAATCTTTTTCTATCTTTTCACAAAACATCCTAACCCTTCTATTATTAGTTATAGTGCATTCGCAGTGGAAATTCACCACTAAGGATATTTAAAGGACTTAAGTACT
>CAYHKI010000066.1:0-6084 GCA_964357165.1 uncultured Gammaproteobacteria bacterium
GCCTGTGGATTTTTAAAACTTTTTCTTTTTGACTATACCTTCCAAAGGTGAAATACTGAAACTATGTCTACCCGTAGAGTTTACCCTGAGATTCGTCGAAGGGAGTTTAGTCGAAGGTTTACCCTGAGTTCAGCCGAAGGGGGATTTGCGCCGATTTTAATAGTTATTGTTGTCATGTCTCTTTTCGCACTCGCGGCAATAGCAATCTGGAAGTTTGAGCCGAAAATCCAAAATATAAGCCAACAACCTCAATCCGAGCAAACAGCTGAAACTTCTCAAGCAACTCAATTATCAACACCGTCTCCAGTCACTCTACCATCTCAGCAACCTTTGTCTGAAGTAAAGATTACCGACCTCATGGCAAAATGGAATATTTATACTTCACCAGACAACTCTTACACATTTAAATATCCAGAGAAATGGTATGTAAAAGTACAAACTAATGATGATATTGAATTTGCATCTGATTATTCACAATTTCTTCTAAAAATTTATAAAGGAAGTAAAATTAAATCATATGAGGATTATCCTAAATGTGGAACTATAAATGAGGGCACGGTGGCAATATGTGTAGATGAGGAGCCTTCTAATACTTTTCTTGGGCTAAAACCGGCAAAAAGTTTTATTATAAGAGCAACGGGACCTGGGTACCTTAGACGGTCAGTACAAACGACAATTAACCCAAAGATTGAACTTAATATGGATTTAACGGGTGGCGGTTTAGGGGGAACTTTTGATTTGATCCTCTCGACATTCAGATTCATCAATTAAATAGATTCTGAATCAAGTTCAGAATGACACTTATTTTTTAAGCTTCTAAACTTTTTCTTGATGCGTTATACTTTGTGGCGCTTCTATGATTCCTATAGTAGACCATGTACTCGGATTTTTTTCTTCAGATTTGGCAGTAGATTTGGGGACAGCAAATACACTCATTTTTGTTAAAGGTAAAGGAATTGTTATCCGCGAGCCTTCGATTGTGGCGCTTCATAGGAAAACCAAAAAAGTAGTGGCTATTGGTACGGAGGCACGCAAAATGATCGGTAGAACTCCTATTAATATGATAACGGTTAAACCTTTAAAAGATGGGGTGATTTCCGATTACGACACAACTCTGGCAATGCTATCTTATTTTGTTAAAAAGGTGCATGAGAAACCGGGCAGAAGAATATCACTACCCAGACCCAGGATTATTTTGGGAGTGCCGTCGCAGGTTACGGAGGTAGAAAGGCGGGCACTTTTGGATGTTGCCATCGATTCCGGCGCAAGGGAGGCATATTTGGTGGAAGAGCCGATGGCGGCGGCAATTGGAGCAGGACTACCGGTAGATGAGCCGGTGGGTTCGATGATTGTTGATATTGGCGGTGGAACTTCGGACATGGCGGTGATTTCTTTGGGTGGGGTGGTGAGCGGCAAATCTTTAAAAGTTGGTGGAGATACGATGGATCGGGACGTTATAAATTATGTTCGCATTCGGCATGGTTTGGCTTTGGGAGAAAAAACGGCCGAAGAAGTGAAAATGCTACTGGGTAGTGCTTATATTATGGAAGTGGAAAAACAAATGACAGTGCGTGGGCGGGACTTAGAAAAGGGATTACCAAAGTCTGTAAAGCTGACATCGACACAGATTCGGGAGGCGCTAGCTCCGACTATTCGAACAATTGTAGAAGCTATCCGCGAAACCTTGGAAGATGCACCACCGGAGCTGGCTGCCGATATTTCGCGAAAAGGCATAGTAGTTTGCGGAGGAGGATCTTTAATTTTTGGCTTACCAAAACTGATTTCTCAGGAAACAAAAATGTCTGTTATTGTTGCGCAGGAGCCTTTATATTGTGTGGTTGCAGGGTGTTCTAAACTTTTGAACGATAAGATTCTTCTTGATAAAGTAAAGATTGCACGTTCGCAATAATATGGGGCTCAGTGTAAACACGTTCACATCAATGAAGAAGAAAAAATCTTTTTTGCCCGGTATTGATGGTTCCATTTGGCACGATAGTGCACATCGCTGGCGTGGGGGCGATTTGGAAAATATGGGTGAGGTTGAGCCGGTAATTCCTTCAAACCGACTAAACATTTTTTATTTGGTAATTTTTGTGATTCTTTTAGTTGTTTTGGCAAGACTCTTTGGATTAATGATTGTTTCCGGCGCCAAAAATAAAGAGCTTGCGGAAAATAATAGAGTAAGACTCGTGGAAGTAGAGGCTCAGAGAGGTAATATTTTAGATCGTAACGGTAAAATTATTGCCGAGTCGAAAAGGCAGTTTATATTAAAAAAAGGAAATTCAGAGACAGAAATTACGGCAGAGAAAGCAAAGCAACTGGAGAAGGAAGGCAGGGCAAGTGAAAATTTTGAGGGAAGTGACGGAACAATTGTACAAATAGTTAGGAGAAATTATCCACTAGAGGCAGCAACTTCTCATGTTTTGGGATATACGAGTGTAGCCCAAAAGGAGGAGGTTTCACGGGACAAGACAATTTCGACAATAAACGCAGTAGGTAGACTTGGATTAGAAGCAAATTACGACAATTTTTTAGAAGGGTCTGTCGGGAAAAAACTGATAGAAGTTGATGCCGAGGGTCATAAAGTTTCTATATTAGGGGTGCAGGATTCAAAAATAGGGCGCAATATTCATGCAACAATCGATGCGGATTTGCAAAAAGTTTCTTATGAGGCCATAACAAAATATTCACAGAAGGTTGGCAGTAGGCGGGGAGCTTTGGTAGCCCAGGATCCGAATACCGGAGAAATACTTGCATTAATTTCTACACCTTCTTTTGATCCCGGGGATATTGGTCGCGCAGTAACAGACTTGGATAAACCGTTTTTTAATAGAGCTGTTCAGGGAAATTTTCCACCCGGATCTGTTTTTAAAATTGCAGTAGCCCTAGCAGGGCTGGAATCTAAAAATATAGATAAAAATACAGAATTTGAGGACGAGGGGCATTTTGAACTAGGCGGTGAGCAATTTACCAACTGGTTTTATAACCAATACGGCAAAACAGATGGTGTTATTAAGATCGAACGGGCAATTACAAGATCTAATGACACTTTTTTCTATAAAATGGCACAAAAAATGGGTCTTGATCCCCTGAGATCGGCTGCTATAAAGCTTGGTTTTGGGCAGAAAACCGGTATAGATTTGCCGGATGAAGCTTATGGTTTGGTACCGGACGAGGTTTGGAAGAAATCCGCAAAAGGAGATAATTGGTATACAGGGGATACTCTGCACCTTTCGATTGGCCAGGGATTTATGTTGGCGACACCAATCCAGGTAAATTCGATGACGTCTTATGTTGCCAGTGGAAAATTAATCAAGCCGTTTTTGGTTTCTAAGATTGATTCAGGCCTTGGTGGCGGTGATATAAATTTTGGAACTAAAATAGTTGGTGAAAAATTGTTTTCCCAAGATAATTTGAATTTAATTAGATCCGGAATGAGAGGTGCTTGTGAGACTGGCGGAACAGCATATCCTTTTTTTGATGCCAAGTATAAGGTTGCCTGCAAAACGGGGACGGCGGAAGAATCCGGTGGAAATCCTCACGCCTGGTTTACGGTTTTTGCACCGGCGGATAAACCTAAAATTGCCATGACCGTTTTGGTTGAGCGCGGTGGAGAAGGCAGTGCTGTTGCTGCACCGGTTGCCAAAGAAGTACTAGATTGGTGGATGGAAAATAGAAATAAATAAAAGATATTTACTTAAATCGCAGTTGGATATTTAGGTATTAATTTTGGTGATGGCTGAGGTGGTTTTTTAAATTCCTCTATTAATGTTTTTGAAAAAGAGCTGAAGTCTTTTTTGAGGGGTTCGTTTTTGGCAAATGCCATAACCGTATTAAAAAGCAAATATAAAACAAGACCTAATGTTATAAATATCAAAAGAATGGCAAGTGGCCAGGTGTTTTTGCGGGACACAGCGTAGCTTGCCACCATTTCGTCGTGCCAGGCTTGTTTTTGCGGGTGTTTGATTATAGAAAGATATCCAAGGGAAAACATAGTGCTTGAAGCCATTTTGCCGACAGTTTGTCTGAAAAAGGCACGTTTTAGATTAAGTTTGGTGCCATCGCTGTTTAATATTGCGTATCCCGAGACTGCTTGACCAATTGTTGCTGCAAAAAAATGGATCATAAAAACCGAATAAAAGGTAGATAGGATCATTAAAGGTAGAGTGACTGTGGCAACCATTAAAAGAACATTAATTACAAGTTGGTTTATGCTTTGGGAAGTTGAGGCAACAAAAAATAAAGCTACCAGGTTTGGTAAAAATAATAAGAGGGTATCTGTGTAATGGGCTAACAATCTTCTATAAAAACTTGTGTAGTGTATATTAGACTCCATTTACAATCTCCTTTGTCTTTGTATAAGCTTGATTCCAAATTGCGGTTTTGCCGATAATGATCATAGATGATAAAAGCGGTAGGGCAATTGTCATGGAAAGCAGTAGGCCAATACCCAAAAAGATACCCATTACAAGAAGCGCTTTGTGAAATAGAAGGCCGATAAGACCGCCGACTGCGACAAGAGTAATGTTTATCAAAATAAGGGGAATGAAAAGCGCAAGTCCGGAAATTATATTGTTAATGATTCCAACTAAAATTGCCCAAAATAGTTTTTTTCTGGCCATTTTAAGGCCAATTTTTATCGAGGACAAAGGTGCTGAATTGTCGAGAGAAATAGCACGCTGGGCAAATGTCAAAGAGATTGACCAGACAAGCATAAAAATAAGAAGCGTTAAAATTATAATCGGAATTATAAATACAGAAATTATTTTTGCTATTGCAAGTATGACTAGTAAGGTAATAATTAAGCCTATTGGAATGATGATAAGCGAGGTCAGGGCCATAAATTTGGCCATCGGTTTTATTTTTGGAAAGGAAAGTTGGGAAATTTGGGCCAGCGTCAATTTTTGTCCCTCTAAAGCTTTTTGTGTGCCTATAATTGTTGAAACATTTGCAAAAGCGCCTTTAAGATAAAAAATTACAAACCATAAGACAATTAAGAGCAAAAGTTCAAAACCGATTATGAAGTAAATGTAAGAAGGAATGTTTGAAAATATATTGGTAAATGACTCTGAGAAAATACTACTAGTTGCTCCGAGCACTTTATTAGTAATCTCAGGGTTAGGACTTGTGGATGGTGTGGTTAAATTGGCGCTACCGCCACCTGCGGGGAATTGAAAACTGCAGCCACCACCGGCCGCACCAAAAATTAGTCCAAGAATCCAGAGGGTGCGAAATTTTTTGGCAACGCGAAAAGCGTTTTCGTACATTTGACCGATTTGCCAATCGCCTGGTTTTGGAGGTTCGAGGACGAAAACTGGTGGGGCTTGAGTGTTTGCATCAGGCTTTTCCGTTTTGTTTATTGTAGGGTCCATAGTTTTATAATACACTTGATAAAGGAGTGTAGCAATTTAAACTTATGGATCTGAAACAAAATATAGACGGAGGGATAAGTCCGGATTCGTTGCCGCCAATTATTAATGCGCCTGGTACAGCAGGTGCTTCAACTAATCAAGCTGTGGTTGAAGCCGGGTCAACTCCGCATGTAATCAACGGGCAATTGGCAGGTTTTTTTACAAGACTTTTAGCGTCAATTATAGACTCTATTTTGCTTGGAATAGTCCAGTTTGTCGTTGGACTTGTTTTTACTTTTGGACCGATGGCATTTTTGAGGGGTCAAAATGTAGCTTTATTGATGTTTTTGCCTCTGGTTCAGTTTCTACTACAGATAATGATGACTGTTTATTATTATGGTATTTATCAACATAATACTGGTCAGACGATAGGTAAAAAGGCAATGGGAATTAAAGTTGTAGATGCGGTGACAGGGCAAACACCTAGTGTTGGAAAGTTTTTGTTAAGGGATATACTCGGGAAAATTATTTCAGCTTTCACATTTTTGATTGGTTATTTGATGGTTCTATGGGATCCCAAGAAGCAGGCGCTTCATGACAAAGTCGCCGGCACTGTTGTTATTAAAGTATAAATCCATAGTAATTTTTTTGCCGATAAAAACAGAGCTTATGTTAGTGTCGTATTGACTCATGGATAATTGACACTTTAGGCTAATCGTTTACTCAGGAGAAA
>CAYHKI010000067.1:0-6047 GCA_964357165.1 uncultured Gammaproteobacteria bacterium
CAAAAAAGATGCTGTTATTTTGGCAGAAGCCAGGCTTTCAGAATCTGATTTTTTGGTAACCTTAGATCGCAAAGATTTTTTAAACGAAAAAGTCGCAAAGTTTCTAAAGCCAGCTATAGCTCTAACGCCCAAAGACCTTATCGAATCACTGGCACTTTGATACTCTCATTTTCTCTTCTTTTAACTCGACACTTTAACGTATAATTAAACTATGTCTACCCGCCGAGGCTTTGTTGCTTTAGTAGTCCTTTGTGCTGTTATCTTTCTAATTTTTATATATTGGTTTTTCTTTATTTTTTCATTCAGCGGAGGCTGTATAGAAGTAATTCAAGAGGCAAAAAACCCTATTACCGGACAAGTAAAAACATTCCCGACACCTTGCGAGGTACCACTTGGCTGGCAAAAAATTACACAGGTTGCAAATCCTAAAGCCTCTTCACAACCCAATGAAACTGTTTACCCAGAGGCTCCCCAAAGCGCATCTTTACCAGTTGTCCAGCTTGTTGAAAAAGACCTCTCAGATTTATTGAAAATCCCCGAAAATTCAATTGCAGTTCTGAGTGTTGATAAAGCGCAATGGTCTGATAGTTGTCTTGGGGTAGATACCCGGGAATTATGTGCCCAAGTGATAACCCCGGGTTACAAAATATCTTTGAGGGGAACCGGTAATAGAATCTATATTTACCATACCGATCTTAATAAAAACTTTATCCTCGAAAGACCAGCACGCAGCAATTTGTAACATTTCGCAAAAGGTGAAATGATGTAGGTAATGCCCAAGTTTAAAAAAGTTTACACTGTTTACCCCGAGCAACGAGGGGAGTCATATCGAAGTGGTTTTTACCACCCGATTTCCATACTCATTTTGGCTTTAATCACTCTAACCGTCGCCCTGGCCATTTTTGCAAATTCCGGATTCTTTACCAATAAAAACGTACCAACTCCAAGCCAAACTCCACAACCCTCGCCAAAATCGTCACCAACAAAATCCCCAGATCCAATAGCAAACCCCGATTCAATCGGGGCAAACTGGAAAACATATACAAATTCAAAACATAAAATAACTTTTCAATACCCGCTGGAGCTAATTATAAAGGAGACAGATGAGTTAAATTCTGTGAATAAATCAGGCTATTTCAGCCTTGCATTTTCTAAAGGAAATAATTATCTGTATAGTTTTTTTATAAAAAATTTGTCGCAAGATCGAAAAGTTAAACCAAATTCAGAAAAAATATTTAATGGCATAAAATGGGAAATTGTTCCAGAAGATTTTTGCAGTCATGGAACATGCGATGCTTATAAGTTGGAATATCTGCACAAACAAAATGATTTGGCCTACTTTTTTTCCTTTTTTGTGCAGGATAAAACGTCACAGGTTCAAATAGACCAAATCCTCTCCACTTTTCAATTTCTTAATTAGAGATTCTTCGTTTCACTCAGAATGATAAAGTGTCATTGCGAGGAGTCTTCGACGAAGCAATCTCTCAGTACAAGATCGCCACGCGGAGTTTACGGTGAGTACATCGAATCCGCTCGCGATGACAACAGGATCAACTAAAAATTAAGATTAAATATCTGGTTATTGTTCTGATTAGTACCCTGTTGAATTACAGTTGTTGGCGCAGCTGGCGCAGGTGAAGGTATTGGACTTGGTGATGGGTAAAGTTGGGCGCAAGTTACACAGTAACTTCTTTTGGAAAATGTGTCTTCCAAAACGATTTCCTCACGCTCCTCCGCATTGGGAGAATTTGGCTCAACAACTTGTCCAGTTGATTTGTCTACCCAAACCTTAACTTTTACATAGGTGTCCTTTGTCGGTTCTGTGCCGGCTATAAAATATTCAAAGCGGTTACTGCAACCGTCTTTTTTTTGTCCGCCGGTAGTTGAGCAAATTTCCACCGTATTTATTCCGGATGGCATCTTAAACGATTCGGGACGCTTATCTTTTAATACCTCCGTTATTATTTGGTTCCAAATTGGTGCAGCTCCGGTAACACCAGAAGTTATCGCCGGATTCATCGGCTTATTATCGTTATTACCAACCCATGTTGCCACCAAATAACTTGGTGTATATCCAATCGTCCAGTTATCGCGTTTATCATCCGTGGTTCCTGTTTTGACAGCCACCGTTTTCCCTTTTACAACAAGCTGACTTGCCCCTCCAAAAGCCGCACTTCGAGCCGCGTTGTCCGCAAGAATAGAAGAAATTAAAAATGAAGTTTGTGATGACAAAACCTTTTTGGAAGTTTTCGGTTTAAATTCTTCAAGAACATTCCCTTTTGAATCCTCAACCTTCAAAACAGATACCAAATCCACTTTTTCGCCGCCGGTTGCAAAAACCCCAAAAGCTGTAGCCATTTCCGTCATCCTTACTTCTCCACCACCTAGTGTTAGTGAAAGGCCGTATCTCGATTCATCAACAAAAGAAGTAATTCCCATTTCTCGTGCCTGTTTTATCATTTCCACAACACCGTTTAAAGCCAAAACTTTGACTGCCGGAATATTATAAGAATTTGCCAGTGAACTTCGAACAGATACTGCCCCATGAAAGCGGCCGTCATAATTAACCGGTTTATATGTTATCGGTCCACCGGGAAAAACCGTCGGGATATCCATAATGACAGTCGCCGGTGTAATTAGTTTATGCTCCAGTGCTGTTGCGTAATTTAACGGTTTTATCGAAGAACCAGGTTGCCTTAAAGATGTTGTTACATTAACATTACCGTCATGTTCCACGTCAAAAAAATCATGAGATCCGACCATCGCCAATATTTCTCCACTTCCAACCTTTGTCACTATTGCCGCGCCATTACCTACATTGTAAGCCTTTAATTTATCAATATTATCCGCGACTATTTTTTGAGCTTTTTCCTGAACATCAAGATCCAGAGTTGTTGTAACCTTTAATCCACCCTGAGCGGCAACAGATTCGCCGTATTTTTGCGCCAGATATTCGCGAACGTACATTACAAAATGAGGTGCTTTAATATTGACTATTGAAGAACGGAAATTTAGCGGCTCATCGGCTGCCCTATTCGCCTCATCATGAGTGATATATCCGTCCGCTGCCATCCTTGCCAAGACCAACTTTTGCCTTTGTTTAGCGCGATTTACATCTTGCCCAAATGGTGAATAATAACTTGGCGCGGCGGGCAGTCCAGCCAAAAGTGCAGCTTCTGAAAGTGTTAAATCACCAACTTTCTTTCCAAAATATTGCTCCGCTGCCGCCTCAACTCCAAAAGCCGTTCCACCAAAAGGTACCTGATTTAAATACATTTCCAGTATTCGGTCTTTTCCAAAAGCCATTTCTACGCGAAATGCCAGATAAAGCTCCTTTGCTTTTCGGCTCAACGTTCTTTCCGGAGACAAAAACACACTTTTGACAAGCTGCTGGGTTATTGTCGATCCGCCTTGCACGTTTCTCTCAATTACAGTTTGCTCAAATGCCCGCAATATTCCATAAATATCAAAACCCTTATGTTTATAAAAATCTTTATCCTCAATTGCAATTGTGGCATTTTTCAAATTGTCCGGAATCTGAGAAAGAGGTACTAAAGTTCTATTTTCATCGGTATATATGTTGTAAAGAAGCTGCCCGTTTTTATCCAAAATTTTTGTTGTCTGAGCTACCTGCCGCAAGTCCAGTTGCCTTGGTGAGGGTAAATCGCGTGTAAAATACCAAGCTGCTAGAATTACCAAAAAAATTGTTAAAAGCCCCACTTTAAAATTAAATTCTTGGTAAATGATCGGATGATGAATAAGTTTGTGCACAAACCTAAATGGAGTAATTTTTACAAAATCTATATGAACTTTTTTTAGTGGAATAAAAAATGCTCTGAAAAATTGCTTAATTGTCCAGGTCGCTACATCCCCAATAAAGCTGACAATCCTGATAAACCAACTTAGAATTTCAATTACCACCCCCAGCAGTTTCAATGGAAACTTCAGGACCGATTTTGCTTTAGACATAATGAAAAATTACCTGTATTCTAACTCGAAAAATAACCCCTGCACAGTAGTCTTTTGTGTATCAAAACTTTACCAGGGATTTCTAGCTGATATAATAACTCTATGACAGATGTCGGCGAAAAAAGAGGACCGGTCGAAAAAGGCGAAAAAGGCTGGCCGGTAAATCCAATAGGGGTCGTTGCCCTTATCATTTTTGGACTCATAATTATCTTTTTAATTGCCAAACCACTATTTGAGAAAAAAACAACCATTGTAGTCCAAGACCAGAATACCAATAATCCGGGAGGTCGCATCACCTCGCCTCTAGCAGGTGAACTTGTAAAATCACCTCGCATAACCATAGAAATTTCTGTGGACGAACCCCAAAAAACCGACAAAGTCCAGTTTTGGGCCAAAACTTATGCCGATGGTAAATGGCAAATGCTCGGTGAGGTTACATCATCTCCCTATAAACTAGACTGGCAAATCCCTGAAAATTTTAAAAATAAGGCAATTGCCCTAACTAGTCATATCATCACCCGAGACGGTCAGGACATCAAAGACCCTGGCGGCTGGCGCGAAGGCATAATAATATTAAGCGACAAGTGAAAAGTGCTAAGTTACAAGTGTATTTGTAACTTGTAATTTATAACTTATAACTTCTCTCATTTTTTTCCCAAAAAGCTCCAAAGTGCAAATAAACAAATTGCGACACCGGCCAGCAAAAGGTTTATGGCGGTCACCAACTGTAAAACCGTCAGAATTGTCGCCAAACCTATAAAACCTGCCACAAAAAAAGCCATTTTAAAAGAAGTATTAAAATACCATTTTGCACTGAAGCGCCTATAAAACCTTATCCTTACAAAATAAAGAATTGTGCCCAGTAGTCCCCAAACAGATACAAAAACCAAAATGCAAAAAAGGCCAAAAACGTACCAAGGAGCAGATTCTGGATCTGTGTACCAAATCAAGAGAACCAGCCCAAAAACCGAAAATACAGATACTAAAAATATCAAAGGCAAAAATCGTGTCATAATCTTATGATACAATCCCAGCTGATGGATGCCCAGACCACACTATTTTTAATCTCAGCATTGGTAATTGTTGCCTTTGCCCTCATCTATTTCCAAATCAAAAAATTAATAGACCATAAATCAAATGACGAAACAACAAAACTTCTCACCCAGTTAGTTTCCGACATGCGTGGCTCAATGGATAAAAGTACAAGCTCCATGGTTATGCAAAGCAGGGCAATTAATGAGCGGTTAGACAGGGCAGCCATGGCAATTTCAGGTGTTTCCAAGTCCGTCGGAGAAATGACAGAACTGGGAAGGTCGATGAAAGAACTTCAGGAATTTTTGCGCTCCCCAAAAATGCGCGGCCAAATAGGGGAGGCGGTTTTAAAAGATCTGCTTGGCCAGGTTCTGCCCAAACAAAATTTTCACCTTCAATACGCTTTCAAAGGCGGAGAAATTGTCGATGCTGCGCTACAACTTGAGCAGGGAATAATTCCGATAGATGCCAAATTCCCGATGGAAAATTTTAGAAAAATGCAAAAAGCCAAAGACGAAAAAGAAGTTGAAATTTATAGAAAATTATTTATCGCAGACGTCAAAAAACACATCGATGCTATATCAACCAAATACATTCGCCCACAGGAAGACACGCTCGATTTTGCCCTGATGTATATCCCTTCTGAGCCCGTCTATTACGAGATGATTTCTAACGCTCCGGATCTTGACGATTACGCCTACCGCAAGCGTGTCCGCCCTGTTTCGCCAAGCACTATGTATGCCTACCTTCGCGCCATAATTATGAGTTTAGAGGGTAGTAAAATCGAAGCCCAAGCAGGCCAAATTTTAGCTGCCCTCCGCGAAATTTCCGACGAAACCGACAAGTTTGGATCTTCTTTATCAGTCTTAACCCGTCACATCAAAAACGCCGCAGCATCTTCAGACGACGTCAACACCCGCTATTCTCGTTTGAGCACCAAAATATCCACAGTACAAAACATTAAGAGTAAATCAACAAAAAAATTAAAATAAAGCTAAATTTTATCTTGCATTAAATAATCTAGTGTGTAATAATAGTGTGTAATG